>SLST01000280.1 GCA_007130265.1 Spirochaetales bacterium | reverse complement strand
CCGCGAGTATCACACGCCGCTAAAGGGGATCGTCAAAGGGGTGCTCCGTAAGATCAACCGGCAGGCCCGGCGAGGTCCGGTGGATCTGCAGATGGTCTGTCAGAAACTCGGCGTTGAGAGGCTGATCGAAGATGTCGCGCAATACCTTCCCAAGTATGCACTTGCCTGAGTATAGCATCAGGATTCGTGACAGTTCACACGGCTTGAGGAGATGGCTACTCCGCGGGGCGGTGGCCGAACTCGATACGCGCGACGAGCACCTCGTCCGAGATCTCGTCCACCGGGAGATTCCTCAGGCGGAGACACGGCCTCTGTTTCCATCGCCACGGGATCACGTCAATGGTCCAGTCCAGACGACGCCCATCGTTCAGCAGCACCACGGACTCCGGCTCGTGATCGAGACCGTCGAGCACGATCCCCCCCGTGTGAAGCGCTGCCGGCGCGTGCACGTAGAAGGTGTTGTCGCGCCGCGTCAGGAGCACATCGTCATACCGGAACAGATGCGTCTCCGTGGCCGTGAGCATGTGCGAGGCGGGGACCGTGCCCCGGAAGCTCTCTGAGACTTTCTCGTACCAGCGGCCAATCCGCTCAAGGCTGTCCACGCATTCCTTCGGCAGCGTACCGTCGGCCATAGGGCCGACGTTCAGCAGATAGTTGCCGCCCATCGCGAGGATCCTGTCGACGCTCTGCATGAGGAAGAGGCGCGAATAGTAGTCCTCATCGGCGCGGTAGCCCCAGCTCTCGCGCCCCATCGACTGGCACGCTTCGGTTGGAGCGGCGAACCCGTGGCCCGGGGGCACATGGCGTTCGGGAGTCGAGTAGTCGCCGGGACCCGGGCCACGGTCGTTGATGAGCGCCTGCGGCTGAAGCTCGCGGATCATGTCGTTGATGGACGGATCGTGGAGCTCCGCGACGTTCACGTCCCAGAAAAACGCGTGGATCGGGCCGTATCCGGTGAGCAGCTCACGCACCTGTCGCCGCACGAACTCGAGGTATGCCCCGGCGTCCGGCTCGTCGCCCGGGCGGGGGCCGAACATCTCGTGATGGCGCCCCTGGTTCGGGTAGTTCCGATGGTGCCAATCGGGAAGCGAGTAGTAGAGGCAGAGCAGGATACCCCTGCGCTCGCACGCGTCAGCGAGCATGGCGAGGACGTCCCTGCCGTAGGGGGTGTTCATGACGTTGTAGTCGGTCTCCTGCGTGTCCCACATGCAGAACCCGTCGTGATGCTTCGTCGTGAAGCAAAGGTACTCCATCCCTGCCGACTCGGCAGCGTCGAGCCATCGCTCGGGATCGTAGGAGACCGGGTTGAACTGCCCGGGAAGCGTCTCGTACTCCCGGCGGGTGATCTCTCCCCGCCACAGAATCTGCTCGTGCCAGGCGGGCAGCGCATAGAGCCCCCAGTGGACGAACATGCCGAATCGCTTCTCGAAAAACCAGTCCCTCGCGTCGCCGAACCGAGTGATCATCTCCTGCCTCCTCACGAAAGGGTCAAGCCCCGCGGTGATTCTACCGGGAGTTGGCGGCGGATGGGAAGCGCGGGGTCTACCAGAACAGCCCCTCGGGCAGTGGTACGCGGAGCACGATGCGGAACACGAGTACGAATCCGGTGACGAGCACGACCCCAAGGGCGAGGCTCTTCCAGACTACTGCGGCTCGCTCGGTCGAACGGAGGATGAGCACGAGCGAGATGAAGGCGATCACACTCGACGTCCACACGCCCAGAACCTCGAGCAAGAGCGTCCACGCCACGATCACGAGAAGCGAGAGAACCACGCCCCGCGCGTCCGGGCGTTCGTGTTCCCGCGACTCGGCCCGCCGTTCGGCAGCGGCGCGGCGCGAACGCGCGCTGAAGCTCGATGCGAACAGGAAGAGCGACAGCGCGACGAGCGCGACCGCGACGACCTGGGGAAAGAGCCGACTCATGGGCCCGTAGCGCTGGGCCTCGATCCACGCGAACACCCCGACGCCGACGAGCGCGAGCGCGGCGATGCGGTCCTTAGTCATCCCGCTTCTCCTCCACGATCGGGTGGATATGGGCCGCAGCCTCGCCCCGGGTATGACGCTGGCGAAACCGCGCCAGAACCGGCCACAGCGCGGAGAGGACGGTGAGCGCTATCAGTACGATCGAGATGGGACGCGTGAAGAAGATCGCCACCGGGGTACCGGCGGCGCGCCCCATCAGCATCGACTGGACGAGCCCCTGCTCGCACATCGCGCCGAGGATCAGACCCAGCACGATCGGCCCCGGCTGGAATCCCACACGACGGCCCAGGAATCCCACGAGCCCCATCGCCAGCATGACGTAGACATCCCCTACATTGTTCTGGATGGCGAACGCACCAATCACCGAGAGGAAGAACACGAGCGGTGCGAGCACCGTCGTGGGCAGCCCCGTGACCACCTTGCTCGCGCCCTTGCCCAGCAGAATCCCCAGCGGAAGAAGCACGATATTCGCGACTACGAGCGAGAACATGAATGTATAGGTGACCGACGCGTGCACGGTGAAGAGCTCCGCTCCCGGCCGCATGCCCTTGAGCAGGAGGGCTCCCAGGAGCACTGCCGCGGGTGGCGCCCCCGGGATTCCCAGCGTGAGCAGGGGAACGAGCGACCCGGCCACACCGGCGTTGTTCGCCGCCTCAGAGGCCGTAATTCCCTCGATCGAGCCCTCGCCGAACTCCTGCGGCGTCTTTGAGACCCGCACCGCTTCGTTGTACGACACCATTCCGGCGATGTTCGCGCCTGCTCCCGGGATGATGCCGATCACCGTGCCGATCACCGACGAGCGTAGCAGCAGCCACGGCTTTCGCGCCATGATCCGCCACACCCGGCGCAGCATATGCCGCTGCGGCCGGTAGGGAATCGCCGTCTCCCGGTGGAATCGCGAGGCGATCATGTCGAGGATCTCCGGCAGACAAAAGAGGCCTATCAGCGCGGGGATCAACGTGATGCCGTTCTGCAGCGCAATGGTACGAAACGCGTAGCGCACCCTGCCGTCAACCGGAGCGATCCCGATCGTCCCGATCAGCAGCCCCATCGCTCCTCCGATGAGTCCCTTCACCGTCGATTTGGGCGAGATCGTCGCAATGATCGTGAGGCCGAACACGGTCAGCCAGAAGAACTCCGGCGGTCCGAACTGAAGCGAGGCACGCGCAAGCGGGGGCGCAAGAAAGAGGAGAAAGGCCACGCCGACGAGTCCGCCAATCGCCGAGGCGATCGTCGCGACGACGATCGCCCGGTAGGCGTGTCCCTTTTTCGCGAGCGCGAACCCGTCGAAGGTAGTGGCAATCGCTGCGGGAGTTCCGGGCGTGTTGATCAGAATCGCAGCGTAACTGCCGCCGTAGATCGCTCCGCAGTAGATACCGCCGAGCAGTACGAGCGCGTGCACGACGTTCATCCCGAAGGTGAACGGCACGAGGAGGGCGATCGCCATGGTCGCGGTGAGCCCCGGGAGCGCACCGACGACAATACCGGCTCCAACGCCAAGGGCAACCAGCATGAGGTTGACCGGATGCCCTACGGTCACCAGCGCCTCGAGGAGCGAAGGCATATGCGCGATACCCCTACAGCTCGCCGAGTTCCCTCAGCACCGTCGTGATCTCACGGGTCTTGCGCTCGATGTAGGCGGCGAACTCGTCGGCACCGATCTGATGCTGTTCGAAGCCGAGTGCCTCCATCTGGGCGATGAACTGCGGATCGCGGCTCACCGCGTCAAAGGCGGCTTCGAGCGCACGCACCACCTCTTCCGGCGTATCGCGCGCGACGGTCACGCCGCGGTCGATGCCTGCCGTGAAGTCATACCCGAGCTCGATGAAGGTGGGAACGTTCGGTAGCGCGTGGAACCGCTCGGTTGTCCCGATCGCGAGGATCTTCATCGCATCGCGGTGCTGCACGAGATCGTCGGAGTTTCCGAGGATCGCCTGCGTATGTCCGCCAAGGAAGTTGGCGACTGACGGGGCAGCGCCGGTCGCGGGGATATAGGTGAACTGCGTCCCGCTCAGATACTGCAGCTGCATGATCGCGAGGTGGTGCCCGGTATGCGTCCCCGACCCGCTCACCGTTATCTGCCCGGGATTCGCCAGTGCGTGCTCGATGAGCTCATCGAGCGTGTCGAACGGACTGTTCGCGGCGACCGCAAGGCCGATCGGCGTCGTCTGGAACAGGTAGACCGGGCGCAGATCCTGCGTCTCGTAGCCGGCATTCTCTCGCACGAGCGGCTGGATGATGATGTGCGGGATATTGTTCCCGGAGATTGTGTAACCGTCGGTGCTCCCACGAGCGAGGGCCGACCACGCGAGCGCCCCGCCTCCCCCGGCCTGGTGTCGGATCACCACATCGACGCCGAGCGCGCGCTCGAGCCCCTCGCGCTGATACTGCGCGGTGATATCCGACTGTCCGCCGGCGTCGAACGGGATCACGTAGGTCACCGCGCGCGACGGATACTCCGCGTCCTCGCCGGATCCTCGCGCGAAGAGCGTCCCTGCCCCCACGACCATGCCCACGACAACCAGCACGGCGCAGGCAGATCGCCCGGCCCTTCGAAACCTGCTGTAGCTACCCATACACTCTCCTTCCCCTGGCTCTTGCCGCAGGGCCCTGAAGCACCTGCGGATTGACGATGTATGTCGGACGTCGCCCGCACAGCACGCGCGTAAGCTCGTGCATTCCGAGCTCCTGATTCCTGTGGTAACTCTCCTCGCTGTACCACGCCATATGCGGGGTCACGAGAGCCCGCGGTTCGTGCAGCAAGGGGTGCTCCGGCCCGGGCGGCTCGGATTCGAGCACGTCAAGGCCGGCACCTGCGATCCGCTCGTCGCCGAGCGCCGCGAGCAGGTCCTCGCCGTTGATGATCGCGCCGCGGGCGGTGTTCACCACGAAGGCGCCGGGCTTCATGAGCTCAAACGCCTTCGAACTGAACATGTGCCGCGTCTCTCCGGTAAGCGGCGCATGGATGGAGATATAGTCACAAACCAGCAGAAAGTCATCGAAATCCACGAATCGCGTCACGCCGAGAGTCTCAAAGATGTCGTCGTCGAGGTACGGGTCGTACGCGGCAATCCGCATGCCCAGAGGCGCCGCCTTGCGCGCGAGCGACCGGCCGATTCTCCCGAGACCGACGATGCCGAGTGTTGCACCCTGAGACGAGTGGATCGGCTTGGCGTAGTCGATCCGCCAGTTGCCGCCCTTCGTCGCCGGGACCACCTCGTGGATCTTGCGCGCAATCGCGTGGAGCAGGGTCAATGCGTGCGTGGCAACCTCATCCACGCAGTAGGTCGGACAGTTGCTGACCGGCACCCCAAGATCGGTCGCCGCAGCGACATCCACGCAGTCATACCCCACGGAGAGCGTCATGATCAGCTCCACGTTGCGCATGCTCTCGATCAGCGCGCGGTCCACGCGACGGTCGATGACGACGAGCGCGGCCGCGTCCGCGATCCTCCGCCGAAGCGCAGAGTCGTCGCTCGCGCTCCCCGGATCATCCTCGGCGAACTCGCATACCGCGTCGACCTCCCGCAGGAGATCGACGAAGTACCCGCGGTTGGGAAACTT
>SLST01000367.1 GCA_007130265.1 Spirochaetales bacterium | reverse complement strand
ATTACATCGACAATCGCGTCGTCGAGCATGTCGCCGAGCAGATAATGGACATGTTCAACCTCTGAGCGTCGCGATGACGGTCTGGAGGCAGTGAGCGACCTATCACTGCCTTTTTTTTGGTGGGGGAAGATGAGCGACCTGATTCTCAGGTTTCCAGGCCACGTGATTTTCGGCCCCGACGTCATACAGAGAATCGGCCAGACAGTCGGTACGATGGGCAGTCGCTGCCTCATCATCACCGAGTCGGTACTCCGCCAGCACGGCACTATCGAGCATATCGAAGACATTCTGGAACGGCGCTCGATCAGCAACATCGTGTACGATGAGCTCGGCCCGGGTACCACCACCGCGGGCCTCGAACGGGCGGTTTCGGTGGCGCGCGCGAGCCAGGCGGAGGTCGTTCTGGGGGTCGGCGGCATGAGCGTGCTCGCTGCGGCGCGCGTCGTCTCGGTCGCCGCGCGGGGCGCGGAGCTCGGTGATGTGCTCGGCGGCCGCATCAAGAAGCATTCCGGCGTCTCCTACGTCGAGGTACCGGCCTCATACCGAAATCACTACATGTTCCGCGACCAGTGCATGATGACCGATGCGGCAACGCACCATCCGGTGCTCGTCGCTCTTCCGGAAGGGACGACCCGTGCAGCGATCGTGGACCCGAATCTGACCCTGTCCATGTCGCCCAAGTACGCTGCGGCCGCCATGCTCGACACGCTGCTCGCCGCGGTCGAGGGCTACGTCTCGAACCGCTCGTCGTTCTACTCGGACACGCTGCTGATCGAAGCGATCTCGCGACTCGGGTCGGCGCTCAAGGGTATCACGGAGACGCCGAACGAGCCAAAGCACAGGATCCGCGCGAGCGAGGCGGGACTGATCACGGCCCTCGCTCTCGCGTCGAGCAGCCAGGGCGTTGGCGGCGCCCTCTCGTACGCCATCAACAGCGTGCACGCGGTTCCCAAGAGCTGGATCGCAACGGTTCTCCTGCCTCACGTGCTGGATACGACCGTGCTCGCACGGCCGGACAAGCTCAAGCGCGTCGCGCATGCGCTCGGTGAGCAGGTCAGGGAACTCACGCCGTCCGACGCCGCGTATCAGGCGAGCGCGGCCGTCCGGCGTATCATTGGAGTTCTCGAGCTCCCGGGCCGGTTGCGCGAGATGGATCTCGCGATCGACGACCTCGTCGACGTCGCCGAGCTCGGCGCGTCGCTCGACATGAGCTCGACCGCCCCCGTACCCCATACGACGAGCGATCTCTACGACCTGATCAAACTCGCGTTCTGATGCACCGGTCGCCCGCCCTGTGATCACGATACGGAAGCTCGCGAAGTTGCCGGTCGCTACCCGTCGCCGCAAGATAGTACGTCTGCTGGAATCCTTTGAGCGTGACCGACAGTGGCCCGACTCCACGTACCGTGAGGGCCTTGCAGGCGTGCTGGAAGCCGACGTCGAGCTACCGCCGGCCGTGCGCGATGCGGCAGCCGGCCTGCGCGGCGATAGCCAGGCGGATATGCCGCGCGTGGCCAACGATCTGCGCCATAGGCTCATGCAGTACCTTGGGCTCGCGCCGGGAGAGTGGGACTTGCTCCCGCCTGCCGGTAGCGCCGCTACGCAGGCACGGCCTGTGTCACCGTTGGCGCACGTCGAGCTGTATCTCGAATCGATTCGGTCGCCCTTCAACCTTGGAAGCATCATCCGTACGGCCGCGGCGTTCGGGATCGAGCGGATAGGGATCAGCGACGACTGCCCCTCGGTCGATCACCCGCGGGTTCAGCGAAGCGCGATGGGCGCGGTGGACCTGGTTCAGATCTGCCGGCGACCTCTGGAGGCGCTCGCCGAGACCTCCGACGCGTCGTGTTTCGCGCTCGAGTTCGGCGGCCGCCCGTGTTTCGAGCTTGTCTATCCCCGGCGCGGAGTCCTCATGCTGGGCTCTGAAGAGTTGGGCCTGAGCCCGAACGCTTTGGCGCTTGCCCGGGAGACGATCTCTATCGCTACGTCGGGCCGAAAAGCGTCACTGAACGTTGGAGTGGCCTGCGGCATCGCGCTGGCTGCCTGGCAAGACTCGCTTGCGAAAGGGCAGCCGCAACCCGGATGGCCGTGAGAGCTGCTCGCGAAGGATCGCTCAGCGCAGAGCCCGCTCGATCTCGGGTTGGTTGAACCCCACGATGATTCGCCCGTTCACATCGATCACGGGCACGCCGCTCTGTCCCGATTTGCGTAGCATCTCATCGGCTCGCCGCTGGTCTCGCGACACGTCGTGTTCGGTGAATCTGATCCCGTGTTCCCGGAAGTACTCCTTGGCCTTGTTGCAGTAGGTGCACGACGGTGTGGAATACATCGTGATCGCCATATATCCTCCAATCGGTTATATAGCGAAAATACTATGTAATGGCCGTCACGTCAAGAAGAGGCGCCTGGAATCTCGAGATCAGACCGTCTTCCGCGCATTCGTCTGCTCGCGCTTGAACATGCTCTCCAGGCGCGTGCGGATCGTGTCCAGCTGCTCGTGACCCTGCACGTTGAACTCGGTCATGACTTCCTGATCGAACTGGTCGAAATCGAACTCGCGGTGCTTCGGATCGGCAAGGACATTCGCGATGTAGACCGTAAAGACGACATCCCGGTGCTCGCGAGGACAGTCGGACGGATGGTGGTGGTACTCAATCGCGTGAACCAGTGCATCCGGGAAGTTCCACTTCCGCGCGATGCGTCCGCCGATCTCCGCGTGATTGAGCCCGCTCGAGAGGTCCTCAAAGAGCTCGGACGGGATGCCCTTGTCCCGGCAGAATCGCTCGATGCGGTTGATCATCTCCGGATGGGTCGAAGAGAAGATGATCTTCCCCATGTCGTGGAGGATTCCACCCGCGTACACATCGTCGAGTATCTCGCGTTTCTTGGTGACGCTGCGCGCGAGATTGTAGGCGTAGTATGCGGTGCGGTACGAGTGCTCCCAGAGGAGCTTGGTCTCAGGACTCTCGGAACCGAGTACCTGCTGCGCGCCGTACTGGTAGAGCAGGTTCTTCAGCCCGCGCAGGCCGACGAGCTTCACCGCCTCGACGATATTGTCCACGCGTTTCGGCAGCATGTAAGCTGCCGAGTTCACGATCTTCAGCATGTCCGCGGTCAGCGCAGGGTCGGTGCTCACCATCCGGGCGATCTCCGACAGCTCGGCTTCGGGCTCGGCAATCTTCTTCTGCAGGTTGACAATGTTTTCCGGGAAACGGGGCAGGCTCTCGATCTCCTGAACGAGCTTCTCGCTGATCATGTCCAGGTTGTCTGCCTTGACCTGGTCCATCGGAATCACGATCCGGGCAATCGTCTCTCCGTTACGGATGTCAATGTCGAAGGCTTCTTCGTCAAGGCCAATCTTCTTCAGCATCAGCACTAGGATGACGATCCCAAGGCCGGCGCCCTCGGAGTCATCGATGACGGTCGTCAGCGCCTCCTCGAGCGAATCGAAGGCCCGCGATCGCGCGATTCGGTCGAAGATCCGGAACTGCTCCTTCTTGGTGATCTCCGCGTTGTTGCAGACGTAGAGAATGAGGCGGCTTCCCTTCGTGTGGAAGATGACCTTGATGTAGAGGCCTTGCTCTTTCTGCAACTCGAGGAAGTGGGAGATGTTGTCGAGAGTCTCCTGCTTGAAATCCCGCATTCCCTCCTCGTATTCCTGGCCGCTGCTGAGACTGAGTCCTTTCTCCTTGAAGTAGACGCGCTTGGTGTTCGCTTTCTTGGCGTTAACTGCGAGCTCACGCAGGCAGTAGGCGAGCGGATCCTTTAGCCGTTCCTGGCCGACCTCCTGGAGAAACACGCCGAGTATCTCCTCAAGATAGACCTCGGTTTCATGGGGAAGCGTGAACGACTTGACCGTAAGTGGAATGGAACTGCGTGCTGCCTGAATAACCTTCGCTGCATCTACCTGCTTCGCCATTCCCCCGTCCTTCCAGCCAACTTTGCCTCCAGTATATTGCGGCGCCTTCGGCTGTCAAGCAACTCGTATCATCGGGGCGGCTAACCGCCGCCGAAGTCCTTGATCACCTGGGCCATCTCGCGCAGTCGCGACTCGACGACCGCGTTGACGGTGCCGGGAGGATAGCGCCCGTGCACATCGCGAACGCCGGCTTCCAACCCGGTGAGAATACTCACACCCTCGTCGATCGTCTCGATCGCGTAGACGTGGAACGTCCCGTCCTCGATTGCCCGCTGAAGCTCGGATGAGAGAATCAGGTTCGGGAGGTTCTGACGCGGCATGATGACCCCCTGCGTCCCGGTAAGGCTGATCTTCCGGCAGATCTCGTAGAACCCCTCGATCTTCTCGCTGATGCCACCGACCGGCTGGATCTCGCCCATCTGGTTCACCGATCCGGTCACCGCGATGTCCTGCCGCAGCGGTACCTTCGCGATGGCGCTGAGGATGACGTATATCTCGGTGGACGATGCGCTATCGCCGTCAACCTCGACATAGCTCTGCTCAAAGGCGACGCTCGCATTCACGTTCAGCGGGAAGTCGGTTGCGTAGGTCGACTCCAGGAAGCCCTGGAGAATATAGACCCCCTTGTCGTGTATCTCGCCGGAGAGTCCGGACTCGCGTTCGATATTGATGATCCCGTCGTCGCCCGGAGCCACGCGGGCGGTGATCAGCATAGGGCGTGCGAACGCGTAATAGCCCCGATCGATCACGGCGAGGCCGTTGATCCGCCCGACTGCGGAGTCGGTGACCGACATCAGCAGTTCGCCAGAGACGATCTGCTCGTCGATCTTCTCCTCGGGCAGGTCATAGAGGAACCTGCGCTCGCGCAGCGCCCGCTCTACATCGACGCGCCGTATTCCGCGCTGGTGATCCTGTGCAGCCCAGTAGTCGGCTTCCCGGATGAGATCCGCGATTCGTGAGAACTGAGTTGAGAGCCTGTCGCGGAACTCACTCAGCCGCACTCCGTACTCGGCGACTGCGCCAATCGCCCCATGGTCCAACGGCCGCAGGCGTTCGTCGCGGCAGATCATCCGCATGAAACCAATGTACTCGCGCATGGCATGGTCCGTACGCACCATCACCGAATCGAACTCCGCGGGTACCTTGAACAGCTTCTGAAACTCCTCGTCCACGTTGTAGAGCAGGTCGTAGATGTGCTCGTTGCCCATGATGATCACCTTGACCGAAATGGCCACGGGCTCCGGCTTCAGTGACGGACCGGGATTCATGGGATTTGGAGCCGGACGGATTTCGCTGGTGCCGTCCTGAAGCGCCCGTTTCAGGCAGTTCCAGGAGTCCTCCTCGGAAAGGATGTCTTCAGCCCGCAGAACGAGAAACCCGCCGGAAGCCTGCAGCAGCGAGCCGGCTCTCAGCTGGAGAAAGGTGCTGACACGTTCCCCCATGTGATCGCCGATCATTTCCTGGGTTCCGAACAGTTTCTGGTAGTCAGGGTGACTTTCGATGATGACCGGAGTTCCCCTGGTGTCGGCGTGATCGACGATAATGTTCACCCCGTATCGCCACAGCGGAGCCGGTTCGCCCTCCTCCGCGTGCTCGTCGGGCGTCTTGAACCACTGTAGATTCTGGAGTGCATCTTCGAGCAGT
>SLST01000171.1 GCA_007130265.1 Spirochaetales bacterium | reverse complement strand
CAACTTGTGCGCACAACTTGTGCGCACATCTGCAGGAGAGGTCGTGATGAAGTACCGCAAACTGGGGAATACCGGGCTCTACGTCAGCGAGATCGCGTACGGGAGCTGGCTGACCTTCGCCAACCAGGTCGATTTCGACCGGGCCGAGACGATCGTCTGCCGGGCTCTCGAGCTCGGGATCAACTACATCGACACCGCGGACGTCTACGCGAAGGGACAGGCCGAGGAGCTTCTGGGCAAGGTATTGCCCGGCAAGGCGCGACGCCAGGACTACATTCTCGCGACCAAGGTCTACTTCCCCATGGGCGATGGGGTCAACGACCGCGGTCTATCGCGCAAGCATATCTTCGACTCGATTCACGACAGTCTTGTCCGGCTCAGACAAGAGTACGTCGACATCTACTACTGCCACCGGTACGACGAGAGTACTCCCCTGGTCGAGACGATTCAGGCGATGCAGGACCTCATCCATCAGGGCAGGATCATGCACTGGGGGGTCAGCCAGTGGACGGCCGACCAGATAGCCGAGGCGTCAAGCAAGTGCAAGGCGAACGGATGGATCCCCCCTGCGGTCGACCAGCCCATCTACTCGCTCCTGAACCGTGGGATAGAAGAGCGCATCCTGCCCGTCTGCGCCAACCATGGTCTGGGAGTTGCCGCGTTCTCACCGCTTGCGCAGGGTATTCTGACCGGCAAATACTCCGGCGGCTCGATCCCCGACGGTTCGCGCGGATCAATCGACAGCCTGAACATGTTCATGCGGGAGCACCTGTCGGACGAGGATGTGCTCGCCCGCGTCGATCAGCTCACGGAGATCGGGCGGCAATGCAACCTGAGCGGGGCCCAGGTCGCCCTGGCGGCCCTGCTGCAGCGACGAGCGGTTGATTCCCTGATCGTGGGCGCGAGCTCGGTGCGACAGCTCGAAGAGAATGTCCGAGCGTCGGGTGTCATGCTCAGTCCCGAGATGATCGACCGCGTGGACGGGCTCTTTCCCGGCCCCCGATCGCTCGCGGCGAGTTGAGCCGGCGCGACGCCGGTCTCCGGCGTGGGTAGTCACCGACGAAGCCTATGTGTACACTATCGTGATCTGCGACTCGAGTAAGGAGAGCCAGGAGTTATGAGATGAGGCGAATTGTCGAGAACTACGCCGAACTGCCACGATTTGTCCGCAAACCCCTGTGGAGGTTCTGGCATAGTTGGATCATATCGCGGGAGAAGCACGACGTCGTGATGACCTGCATGAACTACGGCTTTGCGGGACTGGATACGGAGAGGACGATCGATCTCGAGCCGCGGGATGAAAGCGAGCGGTACGGGCTGCAGATGTACCATCGGGCAGCATCCTGGGTGCCGCTCGAAGGAAAGGACGTGCTCGAAGTCGGGGCCGGGCGGGGTGGCGGAGCTTCTTTCCTGACGAGGTATATGCATCCAAGATCGTACGTCGGCCTGGACCTCTCCGATCCCGGAATCGCGTTCTGCAACCAGCACCACCAGGTACCGAACCTCCGGTTCGTCAAGGGTGACGCAGAGCAGCTGCCGTTCGAGGACAACAGCTTCGACGCGGTGCTCAACGTCGAGTCTTCACGGTGCTATCCGCACATCATGAAGTTCTTCTCCGAGGTCAAGCGCGTTCTGCGTCCAGACGGCGCGTTCCTGCTGACCGATATGCGCTGGAGCGCGGATGTTCCGAAGCTGCGTGAGCAGCTGCGGGACAGTGGTTTCCGCATCGTTGAGGAGCAGGAGATCCGGGAGAACGTCGTACGGGCTCTCGACACCGATGACTCCCGCAAGCGGGCGCTCATCGGGCAGCGCATACCAAAGTTCCTCATCAAGGCGTTCGGCGAGTTCGCCGGTGTCCAGGGCTCGGGGCGTTACAGCTCCTTCGCATCCGGGGCGATGGAGTACCTGAGCTTTCACCTCGAGCACGCCGACTGACTGACGAACCGGGCCTGACGGCCCGGTTTTTTTCTTTTCTTTGAACATTCTGTTGACAAGAAGTTGTGACCATGATATTATGACCATAGTCGTGATGCGACCAAGGGATCCAACTGGGAGGCGGCTGCATGCAGATTGCGGCAGGAAAGTTCAAAGCTCAGTGCCTGCAGCTGATGGATCTTGTGCACGACACCCATCAACGGGTGGTCATCACCAAGCATGGCCGGCCGGTGGCTCAGCTCGTTGCCGTCGAGCAACGCAAGCCTCGGCCGGTCTTTGGTCGATTGCGGGGGCGCATCGAGTCGTTCTCCGACGTCATCGGACCGCTTCCCGACGTATGGCCGGAGGGCCGACGGGGAGGCAATGGACCAGCACGCTCACCTGAACATTCTTGATACCCACGTCTGGCTCTGGCTGATGGAGGGCGATCCCCGGCTCGCCGACGAGCTGGTGGACGCTCTCGAGCACTCGGCCTCCCTGGGCACCCTTTCGGTCATGACCCTCTCGCTATGGGAAGTCGCGTCGCTCGAAGCCGCAGGCCGAATCAGGTTCCTCGTCCCCGTGGACACATGGCTCGCAGAGGCGCTCGAAACACCGGGGCTGAATCTGCTCGAGATCGATGCGAGCATGGCCGCCGAGAGCGTGAGGCTCCCGGAGGATTTTGACGGAGACGCCGTGGACCGGCTCCTCATAAGCGCCGCGCGAACTCGAAACGGAGTCCTCTATACCGCGGATCCGGCGATCATCGCGTACGGAGAACGCGGATGGGTCAACGTGCACAGTGTGCGTTGAACTACCCGCGTTCGAGATGCACCTTCGCCTCAGGATGGTCGTCGAAGTAGGCGAACAGCTCCCCGCGAATCTGGTCGTACGATCGCGAAGCGCCGAGGCGGGCTCCCAGGGCGTGCCCAAAGGCGAGGTTGCTCGCGAAGTACGACACGAATCGTGCCGCGCGGGTGGGCAGAAAGTCGGCCGGCTGGTGTTGATCGAGCAGTCTGAAGAACCGTTCCGCCACCGTGGCAAGGTCGACGCGGTACTCCGAGCGGTCACCCGAGATCCGCCGCTTCAGATACGCGAAGATCCACGGCGCGCGGGCGGCCGCGCGCCCGATCATCACGCCGCCGCTCCCGGCCTCCCGGAGCCGGGCACGGAGCGTCTGCTCGCCGGTGATGCCCCCGTTCCCGATCACCGGGATCGTGAGCTCGTCACGGAGGAGGCGTACGAAGGACCAGCGAGCCATTCGTGCCGCCGCCTCTCTGCGGGTCTTCGGGTGCAGCGTGATGAAGTCGGCGCCGGCCGACTCGAGGGCGCGGCAGAAGCTCACGAGGCGGCCGAGGTCATCCGATGCCCCAAGGCGTAGCTTGACCGAAAGGCTCCTGTCGCCGATCGCGTTGCGCGTTCGTTCTACCAGAGCGACCGCGGTGTCCGTGTCCGCCATCCACGCGATGCCGCCTCCCTTGCGCACGATGTGAGGGGCCGAGCACCCCATGTTGAGATCCACCCCGGCCGCCTCCGTCTGCACGAGACGAGTCGCCGCCTCCACGAGCCGCTCCTCGGAGTAACCGACGAGCTGGAAGATCAGTTTCCCTGGATCCGGGGCGGCCACCGTGTAGTACGGCTCGTAACGCGTCCCGCCGATCATCGCTTCCGCGCTGATCATCTCCGAGAAGAAGAGATCGCACCCTCCGAACTCATCTATGAGTACCCGCAGACCCGCGTGAGTGAGCGTCGCCATGGGAGCGAGTACGAGCGGCGTTCCTGAGCTGAGGATTCTCGTTACGCGACATCGGTCGCAGAGCGACGACACTTCGTTCACGCCCGCAGTATACGGAGACATCGGGTCGCCGTCACGCCCGTTGCACAGGCCCGGCGGTGCTATTTGACCCGCCGCCCCCGATTTTCTACACTCTAGCCTCGCTCGAGAGGAGGGAGTTTTGTACAAGCCGGTGGACCCGCGGGTCGACTTCCCGGGAATGGAGGAGGAGATCCTCGCGTTCTGGGAAGAGAAGCAGATCTTCAAGGCATCGATCGCGCAGCGCGAGAACTGCGACGAGTACGTCTTCTACGACGGACCTCCGTTCGCCACGGGCCTGCCGCACTACGGACACATCCTTGCCGGCACGATCAAGGACATCATCCCCCGGTACCAGACGATGAAGGGAAAGAAGGTCGAACGCCGGTTCGGCTGGGACTGCCACGGGCTCCCCGTAGAGTACGAGATGGAGAAGGAGCTCGGCATCTCCGGGAAGAGCGAGATCGAGGCGTACGGCGTGGCGGAGTTCAATGAGGCATGCCGTTCGATCGTCCTCCGTTTCACCGAGGAGTGGCGGCAGGTCGTGACCCGCATGGGTCGGTGGGTCGACTTCGACGATGACTACAAGACGATGGACCTCGACTACATGGAGTCGATCTGGTGGGTCTTCAAGCAACTGTGGGAGCGGGGCTACGTGTACGAGGGGTACTATATCCTTCCCTACAGCCCGGCGCTCGCGACCCCACTCTCGAATTTCGAGGTCAACCTGGGCGGGTACCATGAGGTGACCGATCCGGCGATCACCGTGCGGTTCGAGCTCGTTGACGAGCCCGACACCGCTGTCCTCGCGTGGACGACCACCCCCTGGACGCTTCCGAGCAATCTCGGGCTCGCGCTCGGACCGAATATCGACTACGTGAAGGTGCGCGACGGCGATCGGCACTTCATCCTCGGTAAGGAGCGCGTCTCGGCTTATTACAAGGACGAGTCGGAGTACCAGGTTGTCTGGACGAAGAAGGGACGGGAGCTCGGCGGCCTGCGCTATCGCCCCCTCTTTCCCTACTTTGCCCATCTCGATGCCGACGGCGCCTTCCGCACCCACGTTGCCGATTACGTGACGACCGAGGAGGGTACGGGAATCGTCCACATCGCTCCCGGATTCGGCGAGGACGACTACCACGTGCTCCGCGAGAGCGGGCTGCCGGTGCCGGTGCCCATTGACGCCGAATGCCGGTTCACGAGCGAGGTCCCGGATTTCGAGGGGCTTTTCGTCAAGGACGCAGACAAACCGATCATCGCCCGTCTGAGGGACGACGGTATGCTGGTCAAGCGCGAGAACTACGTCCATCCGTACCCTTTCTGCTACCGAACGCAGAAGCCGCTGATCTACCGTGCCGTGGGAAGCTGGTTCGTCGACATCGAGAAGGTGAAACAGGCGATGCTCGCGGCGAACCACCAGATCAACTGGGTTCCCGACCACCTGAAGTCCGGCCGGTTCGGGAAGTGGCTCGAGGGAGCGCGCGACTGGGCGATCAGCCGCAACCGGTACTGGGGAAACCCCATTCCGGTGTGGAAGTGCGACGGCTCCGACTACACGGAGTGTATTGGCAGCCGCGAGGAGCTCGAGAGCAAGTGCGGCCGGCCGGTCGACGACCTGCACAAGCACTTTGTGGACGAGATCACGTGGCCGAGCCCGGACGGCAAGGGGACGATGCGTCGGGTTCCTGAGGTGCTCGACTGCTGGTTCGAGTCGGGGGCGATGCCGTACGCGCAGAACCACTACCCGTTCGAGAACAAGGAATGGTTCGAGAGTCACTATCCGGCGGACTTCATCGCCGAAGGGCTCGACCAGACGCGCGGCTGGTTCTATACGCT
>SLST01000504.1 GCA_007130265.1 Spirochaetales bacterium | reverse complement strand
CGATTGAGAGCTGGAGCGGAGCACTCATGCGCTATCCCGATTGACGGACATTTCCGAGCCAGTATACGAGTCGGCTTTTTCGTTTGTCAATCCGACCAAGACTCCCCCAATCCGGCCGCGCCGGCGGCAGCCGGAACCGCCGCTTCGAACGACAGTAGTGCGGATTTCAGGGTCCTACTCCGGACCGTCGACCAGAGGGAACCCGGCGCACATCTCGACGACGCGAGATCTGACCGACTCTACTATCTCTTGTCGGCCTTTCGAGTTCAAAACTTCAAGGATGAGACCGGCGATCTGTTCCATCTCCGGTTCCCCCATGCCCCGTGTCGTTGCCGCCGGGGTGCCGAGCCGAATGCCGGAGGTCACGAGTGGACTCCTGGTATCAAACGGGATTGCGTTCTTGTTGACCGTGATGCCCGCGTCGCCAAGCAGGGTCTCTGCGTGTTTTCCGGTCAGGCCGAGCGGCGTGAGGTCGACCAGCATGAGATGGTTGTCGGTGCCGCCGGAGACCAATCGCGCCCCGCCGGAGACAAGATTCGAGGCGAGCACACGCGCGTTCGCGATGATGCGGCGCTGGTAGTCGCCAAACTCGGGCAACAGCGCCTCGCGCAGAGCGACTGCCTTGGCCGCGATGATGTGCATCAGCGGCCCGCCCTGCACTCCAGGCATCACCGCGGAGTCGAGTAGCTCGCTCCAGTTCTTCGTTCGCCCCGATTTCGCGGCTTTGAGACCGAGCGAGTTTTCACCGTCCTTGCCGATGAGTATCATCCCGCCGCGTGGGCCGCGAAGCGTCTTGTGGGTCGTAGTGGAGACAAAGTGTGCGTAGGGAACAGGCGACGGATGAGCGCCAACGGCAACGAGTCCGGCAATATGCGCCATGTCGACCATGAGAAAGGCGCCCACTTCGTCGGCTATCTCACGAAACCGCGCGAAATCGATAGTTCGGGAGTACGCGGAGGCGCCGGCGACGATGAGTCGCGGCTTCTCCTGCCGCGCGAGTCGCGCCACCTCATCGTAGTCGATCACCTCGCTCTCGCGATCAACCCCGTAATGTCGGAATCGGTACAGCTGACCCGAAAAGTTCACCGGACTCCCGTGCGTGAGGTGGCCGCCGTGAGAGAGGTCCATTCCCAGAATCGTCTCGCCCGGTTTGAGCACGGTCATGTAGACGGCCATGTTGGCGTTGCTGCCCGAGTGCGGCTGCACGTTCGCATGTTCACTGCCGAACAGCTCGTTCGCCCGCTGCCGCGCGAGATTCTCGGCTCTATCAACGATTTCACAGCCGCCGTAGTACCGGTGGCCGGGATAGCCCTCAGCATACTTGTTCGTAAGCACGGATCCGGCAGCTTCGAGCACAGCGCGACTGGCGAAGTTCTCGCTCGCGATCAACTCGAGCTGTGTGCGCTGTCGCTTCTCCTCATCCTGCTGAATCCGGAAGATCTCTGGATCGGTACGTTTCAGGTCGGGCATATCTCTCCTTTCGAGGTTCGAGCATAGGAGATGCAGGTGCCGCTGTCAATCCAGCCCGGACATCCCGATCACGCGTGGTACCGACCAGCCGAGCCGGAAAGACTCGATGCCGGAACCGCCTTCCGCGTACGATAGCTGGATCGTGTAGATATCCTCGGGGGCGATCTCGACGCCGTCGAGGAGGCTTCGCTGACGGGTATCGTACCCGTAGAGAAAGGCAACGCGACGGTTGTCGAGATTGCCGAAGTAGTAGGCGCGTGGGTCCCCGGGTATCGGGAAGAGGGCCGGAAACGCTCCGTCTCCGAGCGCCGGATCGACGGGCACCCAGCCGAGCCCGGAAAGGAAGAACTCGGCCCAAAAGTGCGGGTATGCGTGTCCGTCGTCGGTCACGAGCACGCCTCCTACCGGACGGGCAGGGACTCGAGCCGCCCGCGCGAGCGTGGCGAAGAGCAGCGCGTACGTGTAACTGTCACCGTACCCGGAAGCGAGCCCCGCGAGCGGCGATCGATCCGACAGTCCGAGGGCAAAGGCAAGATTGTCAACCGTATACGCGTAGGCAGCCTCTGCGATCCGATACGGGTTCGTCCGGTTTGTGCGAAGTCGGGCAGCGATCTCCTGGATCCCCGCATCCATCACAGGGAGCTTCGGGAGCGGTTTCGTGTAATACGCGAAGAACCCGGTCTCGGTCTCGAAGGCGGACGGTACGCGCGCAGCGTCGACTTCCGCCCGAACGGCATATCGCCGAAGGATGACGGTGCGCGCGATCTCCTGCTCGAAATCCGCCTCAACGCGTTCGAAGCGCAGTGGCACGGCAAGCTCACCAAGGTAGCGAACATCGCGCTGTGCCGGCGAAACCGGTACGTGCGGCAGCCGTACGGCTATGTCCCTCGCGCCGGGTGGAGCGGGGTCTGAGGAGGCACGCAACTGCACATCCGCTACGCGGGCTGCGTAGTGGAGTGCGATCTCGAGCGGCCGCTCAGCGACAACCGTTCCGGCGGTTCGGGCGACGCTTACTCGCAGCGGATTGCTGGTACCCCACGGAGTGACTACCGAAAGAAACCCGGAGACGGTCCCTTCGGGAACCCGCGCAACGATCCGTGAGTCGCTCCAGAACGCGTAACTGATCTCTCGCTCGCACGGTTCGCACGAGAGCCCGGACGGCGTGGGAAACACCACATGCGAGCCGCGACGGATGCGACCGAAGTTGACGCCGCTGAGCGTGACCAGACCGCCGATCTCGAGCTCAGAGGCGTCGATTGCGGTGATGACCGGTACACCGGGTCCGTCTCCGGTGAAGGCGGTGCGGGGAATCGCCTCGCGAACCTGTACGAGCCGGCCTTCGCTACGACCACGGTCGGACACGACGTAGAGCAGTCCGGAGGTAACGTTCCTTGGCGCGTTGAAGCGGATCACGTCGCTGCTCCAGGACAGTATCGCGGACGTCGGAACCGTCTGTCCCGCGAGCACCACCGATCCAGGCTTCTCGCCGAAGTGTCGCCCGAAGACCGTCACTTCCTCGCCTGGAGACGCGACGGTCGGTTCGAGAGCGTCGATCACCGGGTCTCGGCTCGCCCGAACCACGAGCACGACGAGTCCGGCAAGCGCAACGACCACAAGAAAGAGGGGTATCAGAGACCGAATACTGGAGGGAACGGACATGCTTTGCGGCTATCCCGGGGCAGGCTGATATGGTGTCACTTCGACCTCAAGCTCAATGTTGAGACGATCGCTATGGTCGTTGTCCGCGTCAAGGTCGAACGTCGCACGGCCGAGGGGGTAGAACACGACACGCTCTCCAATCGCGAGGGGAATGCTGCGAAGCGACGTCATGTACTTCACCTCTTCGTCATCGGGTGTTCGCAGGAGAATCTGCCCTTCGGCCACAAGCAGGATCCCGTCATCAGCCTCGTACGGGGTGAACTCGGCGACGATGATCAGGTTCCCGCCCTCGAGGCGGAGTCGAACGGCTCGACCCGATATCGTCACCCTCGTCAGATCGTAGCTCTGAACGGTCACCCGCCCGCTCTCCACGACCCGCGCAGTGATGCTCACGGTCAGCGCCTGGTCAAGCAGCGCACGCAGGATATCGTCGAGCTCCACCGCGGCGAGCCGCGAGGTGCCCATTGCGAGAACGAGGCAGGCGACGATAGCCGTGCGGTTCCGCCTCATCTCAACTGTCCCCCCTCGTACTGAGCCGGTCTCACGAAGACCGGTTCCCCGACGATCTGGAATCGTTGCTCAGGCAGCTGGATATTGACCTCTCCCAGCATATTCTTGTCCACGAGCCATTGCAAGACCCGCTCCATATCCGTCCCGTCCACCCTGAAGGTGAGGTCGATGTCGCTTCCGCGAGCGAACTGCGGGGTCGGGCCTTCGGGCTGCGGGAGCGCTGACCACAGCAGGGCGCCGATGAGTACCACGACCACCGCGGCGGCGGCGGCGAGCAACGGAAGCGGCACCGCGACTCGTCGGCGCCAGATGCCATGCTTCGGCCCAGGCGCCTCGCGCATCAAGGCGTTCCAGCTTCTTCGAGAACTCTCGGCAACGTCAAAGGGAAGATCCACATCGAGCCGCGATCGCAGCGCAAGGAGCCTCTCATACGTCGCGCGCACATCCGGATCACGCTCGATTGCCGTCTCGATCTCCGGAACGAAGCGCTCGGGCGCCTCACCATCGAGATAGGCAGACAGTACCATCGCATCAGGACGCATATGTGTCGCCCTCCTTCAGCAGATCAAGCAGACGTTCGCGCGCTCGGAACACCCGAACCTTGACGTTTCCCTCGGTGATACCGAGAACCGCTCCTATCTCGCGATAACTCAGCCTTCCGTACTCCTTGAGTACCAAGACCGTCCTCATCTTCTCGGGCAGCTGCCGGAGGGCCGACTGCACAGCAACCTCCTGCTCCTTGCGTATCATCTCGTCCTCACCGGAGCGAAGGAACCGAGCCGGTTCGTGGTAGGCCCTCTCGTACGCCCTGCGCTCGCGCCCGGACCGCTTCGCCGAATTCAACGCCAGGTTCTTGGCAACTCTGATCAGCCAGTACTTTGCCTGGTCGGTGTCCGGGAACGAGTCGATTCGCTCGTAGTACTTGATGAACGCTTCCTGGCACAGCTCCTCAGCCACGTCTTCCCGCCCGGTAATCCGGTACACGATGCGGATAATGATAGGGTAAACATGCCTATAGACACGCTCGAAAATGTCCGCACGGGGCAAACCTTGCATTTCCAAAACAACCCACCTGCCTGCCGGTTACACCATCTTCCACTTGGTGCCCGTGGGTGTATCTTCGATAAGGACTCCCACCTCCCTGAGCCGGTCGCGCAGAAGATCAGCCCTCGCAAAGTCCCTCGCCTTCCGTGCCGCCTCACGCTCGGCGATCATGGCCGCGTATTCCGGCCCCAGCTCCTGGTGCCGTGCAATCGAAGTCTCCATCTCGAGCCCGAAGACACGATCCGCGTCGAACGCCACGGCCAATCGCTCGCCAGGCGGGACCGTATCGTCCTTCAGAAACGCCCGCAGCAGCCCTAGAGCCTTTGGTGCGTTCAGATCGTCGTTGAAGGCGTCGTTGATCGCCTCGAGGGCCAGGCGCGCGTCATAGCCGAGCTCGTCTCGTGGGCCAACCGAAGCCTGCGCCGCCAGCTCGCGGAGCTGATCGATGAGCGAAGCGCGCGCGGAACGGGCCGCGTCGAGCGCCTCCACGGAGAAGGAGAGCTGGGTGCGATAGTGAGCCCCAAAGAGGAAATACCGGTAGTCCAACGGATCGTATCCCTCCTCTTCGAGTGTGGAGAGCGTAATCATGTTTCCTTCGGACTTGCCCATCCGGGCGCTCTGCATAATCAGAAACTCTCCGTGCAGCCAGTAGTTCACCCAGGTCTTCCCCGTCGCGCCTTCCGACTGAGCGATCTCGTTCGTGTGATGCACGTTGATGTGGTCGACGCCTCCGCAATGAATGTCGAACTGCTCGCCGAGGTACTTCATGCTCATTGCCGAGCATTCCAGATGCCAGCCCGGGTACCCTCTCCCCCAGGGAGAGTCCCACTGCATCGCCTGATGCTCGAACTTGCTCCTGGTGAACCAGAGCACGAAGTCGTGCGGATTCCGTTTCGCCGAATCCACCTCGATCCGGGCGCCGGCGCGCAGCTCCTGTCGGTCCAGTCGTGCAAGCTCTCCGTACCGGGGGAACGCGTCGATGCTGAAGTAGACGTTGCCTTCAGCCTGATACGTCAGACCGCGCTTCTCGAGCCGGGAGATGAGCTCAATCATGTTCGGAATGTGCTCCGTAGCCCGACACACGGTCGTCGGCGAGACGATGTTCAGCTTCTCCGTATCGGCGAAGAAGGCCCGGGTGAAGAACTCCGCGATCTCCCAGACGCTCATACCTCGCTCACGAGCCCCAATGAGCATCTTGTCTTCGCCCTCATCGGAGTCATTGGTCAGGTGGCCCACGTCGGTGACATTCATCACGTGCGTCACGGTATAGTCGTTTCGCTCGAGCACGCGCCGCAGCACGTCCTCGAAGACGTAAGTCCTGAGATTCCCGATGTGGGCGTAATCGTAGACGGTAGGACCACAGCAGTAGAGCCCCACGTGTCCGTCTCTGAGCGGAACGAACGGCTCGAGTCTCGCCCCCGCGGTGTTGTAGAGCTTCAGTCCCATCGTCGTCTCGCGCCGAAGCGCGCCCTCCATAGTATTGAGAGAGCGTTTCTGATACGCTCGCAATGTGTGTAGGCTAAGTGAGTGGGCCGGAAAAATCAACATTGCCGGCGAACTCCGCACAGAAGAACCCCTGTCGCTGCACACGACCTTTCGAGTGGGCGGCCCGGCCGACCTCTACGCTCGCCCGAAACACGAGCAGGACGTCGCGGAGCTTCTTCGCTTCGCCGCCGAGCACGACATCCCCCACTTCGTTCTCGGCGGCGGGTCGAACATCCTCGTTTCGGACCTTGGCATCAGGGGACTGGTCATCGATACCACCGGACTCCGCCATTGTGCGGCGTCCGACACGACGCTCAACGTCGGCACCGGGCTCCCGATCAGCGAGGCGTCCGCCTTCGCGGCGGAGGCGGGACTCGGTGGCCTTGATTTCATCTACTCGATGCCGGGAAGCGTCGGCGGCGCGGTCTGGATGAACGCCCGCTGCTACGACAGCGAGATCTACGACGTTCTGAGCTCGGTAACACTCATCGAGCCCGGCGGCCGGCGCGTTGTCTACACGCCCAGGCCCGAGGACTTCGGGTACAAGCGCTCGCCCTTCATGGAGCGGCCGGGAGTCATGACGTCGGTCTCTTTCGCGCTCCACCGGGCCAGCCGCGACGACCTGTGGCATCGGATGCGGGAGCACGAGGCAGACCGTCGGTCGAAGGGCCACTTTGCCGCCCCATGCGCCGGCAGCGTCTTCAAGAACAACCGCTCCTTCGGCAGACCGAGCGGGGCGATCATCGACGGTCTCGGGCTTCGCGGCCTCCAGAGGGGAGGAGCGCGAGTCTCAGATCTCCATGCCAACATCATCGTGAACACCGGAACGGCGACGGCTACCGACATCAGAGCGGTGATTGAGCATGTGCACCGGGAAGTCAAGCGTCGCCTCGGGCACGAGCTCGAACGCGAGGTGCTGTACGTCGGGCAGTGGGCTGAAGACCGGCCGTGACCGGGCCGGCACTACCGCGCGACGCGGAAGCTCAGCTCGACCGATGAGCTCAGCTCCCCGGGACGCTCGGGCCGCCGCTCATGCTCCCCCACGAACGATAGCTGCAGGCTCGCACCGGGGACCAGGCGGTCCATGATCGCGCCGTCGATGGTCCCAACGGAACGCAGACGAGACACGACGGTTCGATCTGAACGGACCGTCATCGCCGGCAGCAGCTCAACGCGCTCTCCCGGCCCGACGAGGCGGCACTGCGCGCGCAGACGCCAGTCACGAGTCAGCGCATCGTAGCGCCCTTCGGCTGCGACCGAACGCAGCCCCGGGCCGCTCGGAACCGGCTGAGCCGAGACCCGCGAAGAGAGCCGGCTGCGCTCGAGGACGAGCGAAGGCGTGAACCCGACTGCCGGGTACGCCCCATCCGGCGCCGTGTACCCTCGCTCGTGCCCCGCCGCCGCACCGAAACGCGACCCATCGTAGCTCACCGCTGCGCTCCACCGCCCGGAGTCGTTGGGACGCCTACCCCGCGGATCGACGAAGTCCGGGGTTGCGAGCGCGGCGGCTCCGGACAGCGTCCATCGTCGCGTGGGACGGAACTCCGCAGCCGACGCGACTAGCACCCCGGGCATCGTCAGCCGAGGGAGCGACGCGGTCGCGCCAAGGCTCAGGCGCAGCGACCTGCCGGACGCCACAAGCCGCCCCATCGCATGGGCGACGGATTGCGACGGTTCGCGAACGTCGAACCACCTTCGATCGCGCGGATCGGGCTCATCGAACGGAAACGGCCTCGACGATGTGCCTACCAGCTCAAGGCGTGCGCTCGTCCCCCCGAACTCGACTGCCCCCCGCACCGCGGCCCCGATTGTGAGGGTGTCCGTCCGCCAGGCAAAGGCCTGCGCCCATGGGACCGGCCGGATCACCACACCGGCGCGTGAGACCGGCACGAGGCTCCCGTCAAGCGAGACCCGGCCGGGCGCGAACCCACGATCCGACCCGGCGGTGACTCCCATCGGGTTCTGGAGATCGGCGTAGCTTCCGGCAAGCGTGAGAGGGCCCGCGAGAAACCAGGGGCTTACGAAACCGACTCGAATCGCCTGCCCGGTGTGCCGTGCGCGTGCGGTAAGGAGCAGGCGCAGGTCCTCGAACGGCTCGGAAGCGACTCGCATCGAGATCTCGTGCCCCGGACGAACGACCACGAGAAGCGAGTCGTCGGCCTCATGCGCGATCATCCGACGGGGGCCCGCCAGGAACACAAGGAGAACGAGAACGACAGAAGGGATTCGGTTGCGGAAGGCCGAACGGGCATCGCCCGCGGCGCGCAGTGCCGACCGGCATGGAACTCGCACGCATGGTATACGCGCGGAAACCCGCACGTGCTTGCGAACTGCGGGCCGACGTGGTAGACCGGACCATGGTTGCTCCTCTCACCTCGCTCACACTGCTGCTCGCGCTCGTGCTCCTCGTCTACGGCTACCTTGTCTCGATGGCCACGCCCATGTCCCGAAGCCGCCTCGGCGCGGCACTCGCAGGAATCGGTCCGTTCGCCGTGTGGTTCATAGTTCCGGATCTCCTGGAAGTCGGCAGCATCGATATCAGCATGACCCTCAGACGCCTCTCGCTCCTCGTCGGCGCCGCCGCGGTCGCGCTGCGCTACGTGTCGTTGCGATCCGGCGCCCGGTCTCGAGGTTCGTCGCTTTCCATCGTAAGAGCGAGTGCCGTCTGCCTGTGCGTGGCCGTCGTGATAGGCACCGCAAACTGGCTTGTCTCCGCCGCATTCGCGGTCTCAGCGGTCGCTGTCTCCGGGGTCACTGCTTCTGAAGCGTCCGCTGACGCAGTTGCGCCGCCTCGTCGGAACCGCAGAGATAGGTGACGATCGCCAGCGCGAACTCGGCGGCGGTACCGGGGCCGCGGCTTGTGATGAGGTTTCCGTCCACCACGACCCGCTCCTCGACAAACGATCCGCTCCTCACGTGGGACTCAAACCCCGGGTAGCAGGTGAAGGTCCGAGTACCGATCACGTCGTGTGCCCCGAGCACCAGCCCCGGAGCGGCACAGATCGCCGCCACGAGCTTACCCTGGGCGTCGGCTCTCCGGATGAGATCCATCGCGGGGTGACTCGACGCGATATTCGCCGCCCCATCGGCCCCGCCCGGAACGACCACGGCGTCGATCTCCGCGTTGACCGCATCAATCTCGCAGTCCGCGACCAACCGGATCTCGTGTCCGCCCTCCGCCTCGGCTCCCGTCACCCCGACGATCAGCGTCTCCACACCCGCGCGTCGCAGAAAATCGATCGCGGTGACCGCTTCGACCTCCTCGAATCCGTCGGCCAGAAGCACAGCCGCTCGTTTCATCACACCCTCCACATGGGAAGCTCCCCTTCCAGTATGCCTACGCCCTCCGGCAATCGGCAAGACCGCCGGAAGCGCTCACGGTGTCGCCGCCGCCTCGGAGAGAAAGCCGCGCAGGACTCAGAACAGAAGGCGAAGACTGATCGTGGCGGTCGCGATGAGGATGAACAGCCGGTAGGGGCGCTCCTTGATCAGGCGCACGAGATAGAGCCCGAGCAACCCGCCACCGACGATCACCGGCACGGTCACGAGGTTGATCAGCAGCGTGTCAGAGGTGATGGTACCCCAGAAGACGACGTGAAAGGGAACCTTGAGCGTGTTGACGACGAAGTAGAACCACGCACCGGTGCCGATGAACCGGTTCTTCGACATCCCCATGGAGAAGAGATAGAGCGTGGTGATCGGACCGGCCGCGTTACCCACCATGGTCGCGAAGCCGGCGGCGAGACCGAGAACAGCGGCGATCCACCATCGTTCGGGCACCTGCACGTCGCGGTGGGCGATCTCCTTGTAGGCGAGCAACGCTACGCCCGCGAGCACGACGATCGCGAGCAGCGACCGGAACGACTCCTCGGGAATCGTGCCGCCCACGAGAGCGCCAATTCCAACGCCGATCATCGTCCACGGCAGGAGCCGGAGCATCACACCCCACTCCGCATGGCGGCGGTAGTAGATAACCGCGACCACGTCCGCAGTGATGAGCATGGGAAGTATCACGCCGACCGAGAGCTGCGCGCCGAAGATGCCGGCCATGATGGGGATTGCGGCCATCGCCGCGCCCATGAGCCCGGCCTTGTTCATGCCGATCAGCATGCCGCTCAGCCCTATGAGCGCCCACTGAAACGGTGTGATCGTGGAGATGAGGCTTTCAGTCATCGCATGGTTCCTGCCGCGGCTCCCGGTCGCCGAGCCGCCGCCGCAGTATCAGCCTACTTCTCGGCCTCGGCGGCCGCGTCATCGGCAGCCGGGGTCTCACCTGCCGCCGGCGCCTCATCGGATGCCGCGGGTGTCTCACCGGCGGCGCCCTCTTCCTGCGCAGGCGTGTCCTCGGCGGCCGAGTCTTTCGAGGCTGTCTCGCCGGCAGCCGGAGTCTCGCCGGCAGCCGGAGTCTCGCCGGCAGCCGGGGTCTCGGCTTCGGCGCTTTCCTTCGCGGCTTCGGCCTCGGCGGCCGCCGCTTCTTCGGCCTTCTTCGCGGCCGCCTCAGCCTCCCGCGCAGCCTTCGCCGTCGCAGCGGCCTCGGCCTGGCGAGCCTGCTCGGCAGCCTTCGCAGCTTCCGCGGCGGCGGCCCTGCGCGTCGTGCGCTCCTGCCGCTTCTTGGCGTTCGCAAGGGTCGCCTTGCCGGCCTTGCTGACCATCATCTTCGTGCCGTCGACTTCCGCTTCGTAGAGCAGCTTGACGCCACTACGGCCGGTCACCGGGCATGTGCCGCGTCCCGACTGCGGCGTCTCACTCTTCAGGGGCCGACCCCTGTGTGCTTTGGACATTCTGACTCCTTTGAGCTATGACGCGTAGAATACAAAGGCAATAGGGCCTCGTCAACTGCGCTGAGGCGAGACCCTTACCGTGAGAGAGGAGGTGGGAGGCAGGTCTGGAAAGAACCTGCCTCCCGGTGGTCTTCCGGGCCTGCTCAGCGATCCAGGTAGAACTCGACGCGACGGTTGATGAACCGTTCGTCGAGGTCGCTGAACGGCACGAGCGGCCGCAGTTTGCCCCACCACTCGAGCGAGAAGCGACCGGCGTCCACACCGCGATTCGCCAACGCCTCGCGTATCGTCCGCGCACGCCCCTCACTCAGCGGCAACAGCGTCTGTTCGTGCTCGAGGTCGGAGAGGCGTTCATCGTGGTAGAGCACGCTGACCGCGTGACCATGGAGCTCGATGCGATAGTTGGGGAACTTCTGCAGCGCGTCCGCGATCTGGTTGAGAACAACGACGTTCTGCTCGGAAAGCTCCTTGTTCCAGTTCAGGTATCTCGTCGTGAAGCCCTCGAAGATGATGTCGGGAAGATCGATCTTTCGCATGCCGTAGCGCTCAACCGTGAGGATGTCGACAGTCAGCACCTCGCTGCCGCGGGCGACGTTCCCCTGCGCATCGGTAACCTCGTACTCGACGTCGTAGTCGGTCGCCATCCGCACACGGTCGCCTGCGTCGCTGTGACCGTCCCACTCGAAGGAACGTGCCGGATCACCCTCGCCGGTGAACTGGAAGAAGACCGAGCCGTCCGGATCGCGAACCGTGAGCGTCCACTCGGAGATCGGTCGTCCGTCACCGATTGCCAGGGTCACCATCACGGTGTCTCGCACGCCGTCGCCGTCCGGGGCGAAGGTCTGGGGGTTGAGCCGCAGCGCGACCGGCGGCGGGCCGACATAGTCGACGGTGCTGAGAGCGATCGCCTCCGACTGGGCGCGTCGGACGATGCCGTTGCGGTGCTCGACCTCGAGCACGCCGACGTACGACCCGTCCGGCGCAAGCTGTCCCGTGCGCGTCGTCCCATCCCAGTACGCGGTTCCGACCGGTGTCGTACCGGTCACCTCGCGGACCACCCGTCCGTCTAGCGACTGGATCTGTCCGGTGAACCGAACAATCTCGTCGACCGGATGGACGAAGGGGATGAACGAGACCGTCTGATCGTCGCCGTCCACGTCGGGGGTGATCTGTGACGCGGACCCGCGCAGGGACACCTGCGGTATCGTCTGGTCGATGGTCACCACCGGCGTGAGCGCCCGTGGTCGGTTGCCCTTGTGGTAGACGAGATCGAGCACGCCGACGTACTCGCCCTCAGGGAGGATCTCGCCGTCGGGACCCCGGCCGTCCCACACGATCTGTCGCGGCAACGCGCCTTCTCCCTGCCCGGAGAACACTTCGTTCCCCGAACCGTCCATCACGCGGAATGAGTACTGCGCGATTCCATCCGGAACCGAGAGCACCGGAGTCACGACGACCGAGTCACCCCGCTCTCCGCTTCCCGGAGCGAAGTATTCGCGACTGACCCGCAGGTCGACATCGGTAGGCCGACGGTCGACGGTCACCCGGATTTCGTTGGTCTGCGTCCGGTTTCCGGCTTCGTCCTCACCGTAGAGGCTGTACGCGTAGGTTCCGTCGGGCACCGGACTGGTGTCGAGATCGGTCCCGCCCCAGATCACCACCGGCGGCACCTCACGACCGAACCGGATCGTTTCAATTACATCCTCGCCGGGTCGCGATATCTGCCCGGTCCAGTAGGCGTCGTCGTCCACGCTGTGAACGATGCGCACCGTGTCCTTCAGCCCGCTGCCGTCGGGGCTGAAGATCGTATCCGAAACGCTGATCGAGCCGGCAGGCGGCGTGACATCGAGCGTGATCGAGATGGGCCCGGCCTCGGAGATCGCGCCGTTCCCATACGTCGCGGTGACGGACACCAGATACGTCCCTTCGGGGGCTCGTTGAGTCCGTGCCTGATCGAGGTACCCCGTCAGCACGACGGACTCCGCGATCCGCTGTCCTACCTCCACGCTACCGACCGACCGACCCTCTTCGTCGGTGACTTCGATCACCGCGCTTTCCAGACGCAGCAGCGTCGGGCGACCGAACGTCAACGTGACGGTGTCCTTGACGCCGCTGTCGTTCGGCGAGAACGCCGGCGTCGAGGCGACTATGTCCAGCGGACGGGGCTCGGTGTCGACGACCACGGTAACAGGCTCGATCGAGCCGGTATTGCCTGCCCGGTCCGTCGCGGTCAGGGAATAGACGTACTCACCGTCCTCGACCTCCACCCCGGCGAGATTGCGGCCGTCCCAGGTGAAGGTCTCGACGGCCTGTCCGGCCCAACTCACCTCGTATATGACGTCGCCGTCGCGGGCGATCCGCCCGACCCACTCATCCTCGACGCTGGTTTCCTGTGTAAGCGTGATCGTACCCCGGCGCCCACCGGGCTCAAACACGGTATGATCGACGACAGCGGTGGCCGAGGGCGGGGTATTGTCCACCACGACGGTCCTTGGTTCACTCGTCGCGGTGTCTTCCCTGTTGTCTACCACCGTCAGGACATACTCGTACTCGCCCTCCGGGACCGGAGTGCCGTCGGGGGCGATCGGTGAACCCTGGTAGGTTCCGTCCCACTCCACGCGCTCAGGTATCTGAACGGTGGTTTCCCGTTCGCGAAGCCCGAGTCCTTGCATGAGACGACCAAAGAACCCGGGACGCTCGGACTCGTCTACGCCTGAATCGACCCAGACGATGTTCCCGTCGGGATCGGTGACGACCAGCTCGTAGGCGACCACGACACGATTGCCGGGTATCTCCACGACCGAAATCGGGATCGTCAGGACGTCCTGGATACCGGGCGAGCTCTGCGGCGATATGTAGACGACGTCTTCCGTGTCTACATCAACCTGGGGCGCCTCAGCACGACCACCGGCAAATGCGGTCGCAGCAACGAAGGCCACGATGACTCCAATGACGATCCTGCGCATACTGTCCTTCCTTCTCGAATTCGGCTTTTACCTCAAGATAAACTCCACCCGACGATTCCTCCAACGATTCTCGCGGTCCTCAGGAGCGACGACCGGCCGGGCATCACCGTAGCTCACGACACTCATCCGGCCGGGTTCGACCCCCAGGAGCGCCAAGGCACGCCGGACGCTCTCCGCCCTCGTCGCGGATAGCGTTGCCAGCTGCTCGCGTCTGCGGGAGTCGATCCGCGGTTGATCCTCATACTCGTCGCTCGACGCATGGCCCTCGAGTAGAATCTCATGTTCCGGGGATCGACGCAATACCTCAGCGAGGCTTCGAAGCGCATCGAGATTACGTCGCCGTGACGCTTCGTCCACGGCGAGCAGGTCGGCACTCATCCACGGAAAGACGACGCTTGGAACCATCACCCGAGGGAGAATCCCGTCACGCAGCACGAGCACTCCGGTTTCCACGCGAACGGCCGCCTCGCTCCGGTTGCCGTAGACGTCGGTGGCCGCGAGGACGGCGCGATACGCGGATGCGCTCTCGACGAGTCTGCCGTCGGCGTACCGCCCGTCCCACTCCAGCTCCGCCGGAGGCGGCCCATCCCCGCGAAAAGACCTCACCGGGTCGCCGGTCGCGTCGGAGAACTCCACCGACCAGGCTGCGATCTCGTTCGGGCCCGAGGCTTCGAGCGAGAGTGTGAGCGGCCGGCCGTCACGGTCGACGGACGGGACGAAGAGAAGCGGAACGGCGGCGATCGAAAGGTGGGGCGGCCGTCGAAACGCCGGCAGCGAGGTGGTATCGACGACCAGAAGGAGCTGCGCTCGCTGCAGATTTCCCACCTCGTCGCGACCAAGAAGCTCGTAGGTATACTCGCCGTCCGCGACGGTCGAGCCGGCCTCGTCGCGCCCGTCCCACGTGAAATCCTCGGCACGCTCACTCCAACGCCGTTCGGCGACCACCCGACCCTGAGCGTCGACGACGCGTCCGGTCCACACCGCGTCGGACGTCCACTGGAGAATCCGCACGGTGTCACGGTAGCCGTCACCGGTCGGGCGCACGACTCGGTAGGGCGCGTCGAGCTGGTAAACCGTCGGGGGCTGCGTGTCGACGACGATCGGACCCGCCGTTGCGACGGTACGATTGCCGTTGACGTGGTGGACCTCGAGCCTCGCAGTGTAGCTGCCGTCGGGAACCTGAGCGCCGACGTCGGTACGACCTGACCACTCGAACCGTCTCTGGTCACTGTCGTGCCACCTGCGGACCACGCGCCCGTGAACGTCCATAATCTCCAGACGTGACGAGGAGATCCTGTCCGGCGGGGTGATCCTGGTCGTCAGAACGACCGAATCGGGCGCGTCCTCGGCGAACGCCGAGAACCTCCGCGGGTCGGCGGCAAGCGTCGCGGAGGACGGTCGGGTGTCCTTGACGACCCGAACCTCGTTGGTTGCCCCGGCGTTGCCGGCGCGATCGGTCCCGTGGAGCGTAATCCGGTAGCGGCCGTCGGGCATCGGGCGGCCGGACAGATCGCGTCCGTCCCAGGAGTAGGAGAGCTGCTCGCCGCGCAGCCCGAGGTGCGTGAGCGGGAGCCGCTCGGTCCGCCCGTCACGGGACAGGTGGAGCACCCAACGGTCGTCCGAGACGACGGCCGAGAACTCGACCTCCACGCGGCCGGAGCCGCCGAAAACGAGCTCTTCGGGCTCATCGGACGGCGAAGGCGCCGTCTGCGCGACGAGTCGACCATGGGGAGCGGTGCGATCGACGATATAGGGGACCCCGGCAGAGCGAACGCGGACGCCGCTACGGTACTCCACCGTCAGCGTGACCTCGTATTCACCCTCGGATAGCTCTTGGCCGGCCGCGTCGTGACCGGTGAGCACGATCTGTTCGGGCGGCGCCCCCTCGCCCTCGCGGGGCACCCGCGACCGACGATCCGCAGGCCCAAAGAGAGGCGTCACGTCGAAACGCCAGGAGACGACGTCGGCCGGACCGGAGACCGTCACGTCGTACCTCACGGGAGCGAGCTCGCCGCCGGCCGTGACCGGCGCGACGGTCGCGTGCGGCAAAAGCCTCACGCCGTCGATCCTCGTGTGGACGATCAGCGGGACGGGCTCGCTCTCGCTGCGGTTCCCGGCGCGATCGACACCGACGAGCACATACTCGTACCGTCCATCGGGAACGATCGCACCCTCGTCGGATCTTCCGTCCCACTCGATGTCGGGCGGGGTCGAGCCGTACGCCGTGAACTCGCGGACCACGCGCTGCGCCTCGTTGCGTATCCGCCCGATCCACCGCTCTTCCTGAGATCCGCGCTGCGATATCTGGACCGTGTCACGATACCCGTCGCCGGTGGGCGAGAACACGTCGTACTCGGCCGACACTGAGGCGATGGTCGGCGGGCTCGTATCAACGACGACCGGCAGCGGCGGCGTCCGGAAAGGTCGACCACCGGTCCCGACGACGGCGATCTCGTAGGAGTAGTCGCCGTCCGGCACCGGCTTACCGTCCACGCCGAACGGCGAGCCGAGGAAGGTCGCATCCCAGACGAGGGCCGCCGGCAACCGGATTCCAAACGGACCTCTGCGGTACTCCCTCCGGTACACGAGCTGTCCGACGAACGGCGCAGAGGCACCGTAGACTGAGAACGACAGCGATTCGATCGCCGCGTTCTCGGGTTCGAACTCGAGGTTGATCTCGAGAACTGCCTCATCGCCGTGGGGCGACAGATGGCGGCGATGCTCGGCGCCCACCGCGACACGGACCGGCTCCCCTGCTTCCGCCCGCCCGCCGGCCCGCACCGGCGCCGCGGCAACCAGCAGGATTGCGATGACCCATAGAGCCCTCATGGCCGCGACGAGACACCGACACGCGTACGGTAGTACACGCCGGCGACCGAACAGGCGAGGCGCACCTGGTCGGCGACGTCGTGTCGTGCCGTCACTTCGATCGCGCTGCGACCGACGTTCACGTCGACCGAGTGGATCTCGGGGACGATCGCGAGGCTTTGTCGGAGAATCATCGCCTTCTCCTTGGTCAGACCGTCTACGAGGTAATGAAAACTCCTGCGCCTGAGCATGGGCAAATACTACCGGGGCGGGTCGGCCCTCGCAACCACGAGAGTAATCAAGCACCAGGCGAATCAGGACCGTCAAGGTGACGTGACGCAGTTGCAGACAGATGCCGCCGCAGTACTGCCGCGCGAAAGGTTCCAGCGCGACGGAGTGGGAGTCCTCAGCGACGAGGAACTGGTGTCGCTGCTGATCGGCAGCGGCGTCGCAGGACGCCCGGTCGACCAGGTCTCGCGCCAGGTGATCTCGCTGATCGACCGGCAGAACGGCGCCCCGCACTCGACCGATCTGCGGGCGATCCCGGGGCTCGGACCGGCCAAAGTCGCCGCGCTCGCCGCCGCGTTCGAGCTCGGCCGACGCATTCTTGCTCCGCAGCGGCGCAAGATCCGCTCGCCGGCGGACGTGATGCCGATCGTCGACCGGTTCATCGACCGACCTCAGGAGTGCTTCCTTGCGCTCAGTCTCAACGGCGCGCATGAAGTCGTCGCCGCGCGCGTGGTGACCGTAGGTCTGGTCAACCGCACGGTCGTCCATCCTCGCGAGGTGTTTGCCGCACCCCTGACCGACCGCGCCGCGTCGGTGATACTCGCGCACAACCATCCCAGCGGGAATCTCGACCCGAGCGCTGAAGACCTGGAGGTAACGCGTCGGCTTCAGTCGGCAGGGCAGCTGCTCGGGATACCGGTCCTCGACCATGTCATCTTCAGCTCCCGCGGGTACTACAGTTTTCTCGAACACGGCGAGCTGTGACCGATCATCGGACAAGGTCGAGCTCCCTGAACGCCTCGGTCGCGGCGAATCGCCTCATGAAAGCGTACCGCGCGAGATAGAAGGCCCGCCACGGCAGCGACAGCTCGCCGGCGATCACCTCGTCGAAGGTGCGCAGAACAAGCCCGTGTTCCGGATCGAGGTACTTCGTAAAGGCCGGAATACGCACGAGTCTCGACTCGACGCCTCCCTGCCGATCTTCGACGCGCACCTGGAAGATCGCCGTGTCGCCGGTCGGAGCCCATCGCCCGAACGGCACATAGGGGCTCTGGTGACGCCGCTGTGCAGAGATGAAGTTTCCGGCGCTGTAGATGATAACACCGCCGTTGCGGTGCTCCCACGGCTGGAGCACGTGCGGATGGTGCCCCCAGACGACTGCTGCACCTGCGTCCGACAGTTCGCGGAAGAACTCCACCTTGTGACCAACGGGCGAAAGGACGTACTCGGACCCTGCGTGTACACTGATGATGAGCAGATCGAACTCCTCGCTCCACGATCGGACACGATCGAGGAAGCGTGACCGTGCCGTCGGATTCAGGTAGTCCACGAGGTTGATGTACGGACCCGACCCCCAGACGTTGGAGAAGGAGGTTATGGAAACGAAGCCGATCCGCCAACCGCGGTACACGATCTCCGTCGCCGCGAGCTCAGCGCCGCGTTCGCTTCGAATGCCGTTCGTGAAGATCGCGGCGCGCGCTTCGAGGTCCCGGAAGACCTCGCGCGTCGCGGCAACTCCGGCAGGCCCCAGGTCGTATGTGTGGTTGTTCGCCAGAGCAAACACGTCGAATCCGCCGCGGATCGCCGCCTCTATGTACGCAACGCTGCCGTTGAAGACCGGAAAGCCGGCGGGCTCCTGCGCAGGGTCGACCGGGAACTCGATGTTGGCAAAGCTCAGATCGTCAACGGCGAGCACATCCCGGACCGCGTCGTACAACCGGTCGTAGTCCGGCATCTCGGCGTTCACCAGGTGATGCATGATGTCGCCGACGAAGGAGAGCGTGAGTGACGGACGAGGTCCATCGACGCGCGGGAGGTCCGGTTCGACGGCGAGCGCGATGCTGCCGGCGAGAGCCAGGCAGAAAGCCATTCGGCGCGCGCGAGCCGTCGGTCGGCTTCTCACGAAAGGTCACTCCTCTATGGCGCGTGCGTCGAAGTCCCAGTACGGCGCATGGGCGCGCCTGGTCTGCTCGACCGCGGCGACGGCAGATCGGCTGATCCGCGATTCGCCGGTGTCGACAACAGGCTCGACGGG
>SLST01000113.1 GCA_007130265.1 Spirochaetales bacterium | reverse complement strand
GCTCGACAAGCGCAGACGGCATACGATCGCGATCGTCGTAGACCGGTTGAAGATTGGGCCGGAGAGTCGTCGGCGCGTTGCCGACAGCGTGGAAGCTGCGCTCGACCTCTCCGGAGGGCTTGTCGACATTGCCGAAGGCACCGGCGGCGGAGCGCAGACGCAGTCGTTTAGCCAGCACTACTTCTACCCGGACAGCGAGATCAGTTTTCCCGAGTTGGAGCCGCGGCTTTTTTCGTTCAACAACCCGTACGGCGCCTGCCCGGAGTGCGGCGGGCTCGGGGTGCGTCTGGAGTTCGATCCTGCGCTGATCATGCCTGACGCCTCAAAGAGCTTCAACGAGGGTGCGCTTCTGCCGTACAACCCGAAAGGGGCGTGGAATCGCAGCCGATTCGAGAGTCTCGCAAAGCATCTGCACTTTGATCTCGACACGCCTATCGAAAAACTGCCGCACGGCATCGTCTCAGCCATGTTCGAGGGAACAGACGAGCCGGTTCACGTCACCTATGAGAATCGTGAAAAAACCGGTCGTTTCGAGTACGAGGCGCCTTTTCGCGGCATTATGGACGACCTCAAGCGGCGTTACCTCGACTCGACTTCCGAGGGGGTGAAGGAGTGGCTCGAGGGCTTCATGAGCCAGCGCGCGTGCGTTGCGTGCAAGGGCAGGCGGCTTCGCCCCGAGGCTCTCGCCGTTCTCGTCCACGGGAAGAGCATTCATGACGTCACGGCGATGAGCGTAGCCGAGGCGCACGCGTTCTTCACGAGCATCGAGCTGTCCGAGACCGAGGCGCAGATCACCGCGCAGATCCTCAAGGAGATCACGAACCGGCTCGAGTTCATGCAGAGCGTCGGTCTGCAGTATCTGACGCTCGACCGAAAGGCAGCCACACTCTCCGGCGGAGAGGCTCAGCGTATCCGGCTGGCGACTCAGATCGGCAGTTCGCTCGTCGGTGTGCTCTACATACTCGACGAGCCCACGATCGGACTCCATCAGCGTGACAATCAGCGACTGATCGACACCCTCACGCGCCTGCGGGATCTCGGCAACACCCTGATCGTCGTCGAGCACGATGAGCAGACTCTCAGAAGCGCGGACTACGTTGTCGATCTTGGTCCGGGTGCCGGGGTGCACGGCGGTGAGGTCGTTGCCGCCGGTACACTCGACGAGATTCTCGCGAGTGAGGCGAGCCTGACCGGACAGTACCTGAAGGGAGTCCTCGCGATGGACCTCCCTGATGACCGCCGCGGTGGGAACGGTACGCGACTCGAGATTCGGGGCGCCGCGCAGAATAATTTGCGCGGGATCGACGTGTCGATCCCGCTCGGGACGCTCTCCGTGATCACGGGTGTGTCCGGCAGCGGCAAGTCGAGCCTCCTGTCGGAAGTCGTCTATCCTTTTCTCGCGAATCGGCTGAACCGGGCGCACCTTCCGGAGGGCGTCTGCCGGTCGATCGACGGGGTCGAGGCACTCGACAAGGTCATCAACATCGACCAGAGCCCTATCGGCCGATCGCCACGATCCAACCCCGCGACCTACGTAGGGCTCTACGGTCCGATCCGCGAGCTGTTCGCGTCGCTCCCGGAGAGCAGGGCGCGCGGATACAAGCCTGGCCGGTTCAGTTTCAACGTCAAGGGTGGGCGCTGTGAGAACTGTGAGGGCGCGGGTACGATCCGCATAGAAATGCACTTCCTCCCGGACGTCTACGTTACCTGCGATGTCTGCGGCGGCAAGCGATTCAACCGTGAGACGCTCGATATCCACTATCGAGGGAAGACGATTCACGACGTGCTCGATTTGACCGTCGAGGAAGCCCTCGAGTTCTTCCACGCTATTCCCTCAGCTCGTCGCAAGCTCGAGACACTCGACGCGGTCGGGCTCGATTACATCCGCCTCGGGCAGAGCGCGCTTACCCTGTCGGGAGGAGAAGCGCAGAGGGTGAAGCTCGCACTCGAGCTCTCACGACGAAGTACCGGCAAGACGATCTATATTCTGGATGAGCCCACGACAGGGCTCCATTTCGCGGACGTGCGAAAGCTTGTCGAAGTGCTCCAGCTGCTCGTCGAGAAGGGCAATACGGTCGTGCTGATCGAGCACAACATGGATGTGATACTGCAGGCGGATTACGTCATCGACCTCGGACCCGAGGGAGGTGACGGCGGTGGTGAGGTCGTCGCGACCGGTTCTCCCGTCGATATCGCCGGCAATTCCGCCTCTCATACCGGACGCTACCTCGCTGAGGCACTGAGAGAGCGTCTCGATGGATGACGCCTCCAGACGTTTCTGCTGCATAGCGCTGTTGTTCGCATGCGTGGCCGCCGTCGCGTTCGCCCAGAGCGACCCGGCGGGGCTTCCGGCGGAGCTTCCGGCGGAGCTTCCGGCGGAGCGAACGCTCTTTCGTGAGACACTTGCACAGGACATCGCAACGTCGAGCTTTCACGAGCTGGTGACCTGGCTTGAGCTTCTTGGTCTGTCTACTCGCGGGGATCGTCGGGCGCTTGTAGGCCGTCTCGCTGCGTTCTATGAGATATCGCCTGAGGAGATCGAACTCGCCCGGCCGCTCGAGCGACGTGACCAGGCGCCTCCGCTCGTGGTCGACGCCGCAACCCGGACCCGCTACTTCACCCTCGAGCAGGTCGACGAAAGCTATGTCAGGCTCAGCGGCGGGGTCATCCTGACGCTCCGGGACGATGAGCGAGACGCGGTTCACCGGATCCACGCAGATGAGATAGTTTTCAACGAGGAACAACGGACGCTCGCTGCCTCCGGGTCGGTGCGGTACCTGCTCGAGCGCGGGGGTACAACCGAGCAGTTTATCGGAGAGGCGCTGACCGTCGAGCTCGATGAGTGGGAGGGGGCGTTCGTGCGTGGGGTGACGCAGCGCGAGCGCACGATCGACGGCGAGCGCATCGACTTCATGTTCGGGGGCACCTACATCACCCGTTCGCGTGACGACGTGATCGTTCTCGACGACGGGGTGATCACCTCGTCCGAGGCTGATCCGCCGAACTATCACATTCGCGCGAACAAGATCTGGGTGCTTGCCCCCGGGGAGTGGGGGTTGCGTCACGCGGTGCTCTACGTAGGACGCGTCCCGCTCGCCTATCTGCCGTTCTTTTTCCGCCCCGGAAACCGGCTCTTCTTCAACCCCTCGATTGGAACTCGCGACCGGGCCGGGGGGTACATTCAGACCACGACCTACCTCGCCGGCACCCCCGATGACAGGGAGAGTGCGTTTTCGCTGCTGCAGCTCGCCGAAGAGGAAGGCCCGGAGACCGAGAGGGAGATACGCGGGCTCTTTCTCGTCCCGAAGGAGACCCCGACCGGCGATCCCCCTGCGCCCGACGCGACCCTGCGCCTGCTCGCGGACGTGTACACGAAGCTCGGCGCCTTCGTCGGTCTCGATGGTGCCTGGCCCGAGGTCGGGCCGCTGCGGCAGGTGCAGCTGTACCTCGCCGTCGCGGCGAGCCGGCACCTCTACGAGGTCGTTACTCCCGGCGGAGGGATCGCCTACACGCCCTACCTCATCGAATCCGGTGAGGCGGGACAGTCGTGGAACACGACCGACCTCGGGCCTGTCACGCTTCCGTTACGCTACGGCTTCGAGTTCTCCGCCCGCACCACGGCGGACAGACTGGCGGCGAATGCCAGACTCGAGGCCTACAGCGATCGGCGATTTCGAGCCGACTTTGGTGATCGCAGCGAGGAGATCGACTGGCTCGGGCTTCTCGGTCAGGGTAGCGCTGCGGCCGCCGCGCCGGCGCCGATCACCTCCCTCCTCTGGCAGCTTGACGCGAGCTACCGGGTCGATGTGTCGGACATCGAGCGGGTGGATCGTCTCGCGCTGCAGCGCGGCGTAGTCGCGCTGAACTGGAGAAGCCGTGAGATCCCGCAGGAGCTTCTGCCGCCGGAGGTTGTACGCGCCCACGAGAGCCCCCAGGCCGCATTCTTCTACCCGGCTTCCCTGCGCCTGCCTGAAGTGTCGGCCGCTGTCGCCGGAACACTGCTGAGCCATCCTACGAGACCGGACCCTGCAGATCGTCTCGTCGCCCCTGAGCCGCCGCCCGGTCTTGTTCCGCCGTGGGGTCGACCGGAGGAGCCGGATGACGATGACGTCGCGCGGGCACGTCGCACCGCTGTGGTGGTCCCGCCCATCCAGCCGGCGCTTCCGGCACCTCGACTCCCGGACCCTTTTACCGCGCGGATCGGATACTCCTTGTCGCCCTTGCTGATCGTGGACCAGACCTTTCTCGATTCGCCATGGGTGGAGGCGTCCGACGTCGACTATACCATCGCCTACGGCGGGACCTCCGTCCGGGTGGCCGGGTCGCTCAGCCACACGACCGGGATACGGTCCGGGCTTATACGTGCCGACGGAGCCTTCGGTACGAACATTCAGTATCGCGACGTCTTCAATCGAAACCTCGCTCTTTCCGCAGACGACGACGCTGCGACCTGGGAGTCGCTGCAGCGGCAAGCGTGGAATTTTACCTCTTTCTCGCTGACGCACAACCTTACCGTACGCGCGCTCCCGCTGCGGAGGACTCGACTGTGGTCCGGCTCGTCGGTCTCGTACACAGCGAATCTGCTCCTCTACCAGCACCTGCTTGACGAGATCGTGGACGACGAGCCGACCTGGAAGGGCGATTCGATCGAGTGGGACGAGAGGTTCTTTCGTCAGCATCAGCTGCAGGCGACCGCGGCGCTCGCGCTGGTGGAGACCCAGTCTTTGCAGGTGGCGGCCGCGCTGCCGCCGCTCGACGAGCGGTACACAGGCACCGTCGCCCTGCGGTTCTCTCCCGTCTCCGTGACGGCGAGCACGGGCGTGCGGAAGCCCGACGAAGAGTGGGTCTATGATCCGCTCGCCGCGAGCGCGACCGTTGCGCCGCGTCGAGATCTGTCGGTGAGCGGGGCGCTCTCCTACGATATCGAGAACGAGTGGCTCTCGTCATATCGCACGAACCTCACGGCCGGCCCGTTGACGGCCGAATACCAGGCGCGCCGGTCGGTGGGCTACGAGTTCCTTCGCCCGGGAGACGGAGATGTGGTTGGCTGGCGACCGGAGGGCGAGGAAATGCTGCGACCGTCGAGTGCGCGCGTGGCGTTGTCGCTCTCGTCGGACTACGATCCGTTCTGGCGGAACCGCGTGGTTGCGCAGGTGGCCTCGTCGCTCGCGTGGAACGCGAATCTCCTGCGCTTCACCGAGAGCTCGCTCCGCCACACATTCCGGGGTTCGCTCGTCGTGCACCGGTTCGTACGCCTCTCGATGGAGACGGTGTCGGTGAATGCGCAGAGCTATGTCTATGTTCCGCGACTCGCGAGAGCCGTCGGTCGCGAGCCCCGAGGGGTACTGGGGGATCTCCTGCGCAGTTTCAACATCTTCAACCGCGGTGACCGGGTGCAGTCCGGGTTTGATCTCCAGTCGATTCGAGTGAGCGCGCTCCACGATCTTGGCGATTGGGACTTGTCGGTCGCGTATACCGGCAGGCCGCAGCTGGAAACCGCTGAGGACGGAACGCGATCGTATCAGTGGCGAGGGTCTCTCGACTTGCGGCTCCAGTGGCGTCCTATCAGAGAGATATCGAGCTCCGT
>SLST01000097.1 GCA_007130265.1 Spirochaetales bacterium | reverse complement strand
TTGATCAGATCGACGGCGCCGGCCTGCAGCAGCCGGTAGACCATCTCCAGGCTGAACGCGCTCTCGTCGGCCTCTATCGGGATGTCGGTCGACTCACGGACCGCCTTCATACCCTCCAGGTCGAGCTTCGGGGTCGGCTGCTCGAGCACTTCGAGCTCTGCGCCGCTCTGTTCGATCAACCGACAGAAGGTGCGAGCCTGCTTCACCGTGTAGCCGCAGTTCGCATCGGCACGCAGGCTGATCCCGGGTCCGAGTCTCTCCCATATGCCAATCACCGATTCGGCGTCCAGGTAGGGGTTGGACCCGACCTTCGCCTTGAATCCGCGCACGCCCTGCTCGTAGTACTCGACGCAGTGCTCGATCTGGAGCTGGGGGCTGTTCTTGGGCACTTCGATCGACGCGAGAACCCTCTGCCTCCGGTACCCGCCGATCAGCGAGTAGACGGGCACGCCGAGCGCCTTGCCCACTAGATCGTGCAGCGCCAGATCCACGCCCGACGTGGCGTGTCGGGTGGCGCCGCGCGGAGCGTCCCACGCAAGACGGTCGATGAGGAACTCGAAGTCGAGCGGATCCTCTCCGATCAGCAGGGGCGCCATGTAGCGGTCGATCATCGTCCGTACGGTATGCACCGGCTCGGTGGCGTCGCACGCGGCCTCTCCGATTCCGACGAGCCCGTCGTCGGTATGGATCTTCACGATGACGTCGGACAGCACCACGCCCCCGGCCCGGTTTGGTCCGGTGACATGCCGGTGCGAACGACCGGCGTCGAACTTCGGGGGGTGCTGGATCGCGCCGACTTTGCTGTGCCCGTCGGCAAACTCGCCGACCGGCAGGCTGACCGGAATAGTCTCCACGCGTACAATTTTCATCTGCCCCTCCACGGTGCCGCGGACGCTTGTCCCGCACTATACACGCGGCGACTACTGTTGTACAACATAAACTACATTGTCGACAAGGAGCAAAAAGTGAGAGACCCGAACCTCGGACCCGACGGCTACAAGGGACGATGTCGACGTGTTCTGGAGCGGATGGAAAAGGACACCGTCGCGGTGGTCGCCGGCGCTCCCGAGGAGAACGGCCTCAAGCTGTTCCGACAGGCGAACGACTTCTACTACCTGACCGGCGTCGAGTCGCCGCAGTCGTACCTCCTCCTGGACCGGCGGACCGATACGACCGCGCTCTTCCTCCCGCACCAGACCGAGCGCGAGCGCCTTTCCAGCGGCGCGATTCCGTCGGTCGAGTCGGCAGACGACGTGATCGCGGCGTGCGGAGTCGACGAGGTACACGGCGTCGAGAAGCTCGCATCGAAGCTCGAGCGCGTTACGAAGATCTACACGCCGCTGCGCGAGGGCGCGGGGTCGATGACCAGCTGGGACACGCACATAGCCGGCCGAAACGGGCGATTTTCCGACCCATGGGACGGGTCGCTCGACCGCTTCGCGCACTTCATCGAGCTCCTGCGGCGTCGCTACCCGATCGCCGTCATCGCGGACCTGGCACCAATCCTGAACGAGCTACGGGGCGTCAAGGATGCGCACGAGATCGAACTGCTGCGACGCTCGGGCAAGCTCTCCGCGCTCGGGATCGTCGAAGCGATGAAATCGACTGAGGCGGGCCTCTACGAGTACCAGCTCGCGGCCGTGCTCGACTACGTCTATATGAACCACGGCGCCCGCGGCAGATCGTACAACGTGATCATGGCGTCGGGCCCGAACGCGTGGCACGGTCACTACGGCGCGAACAGCTCGATCCTGCAGGACGGCGACCTGATCCTGGGCGACTGCGCGCCGGACTACCGCTACTACGCGAGCGACATCGGACGGATGTGGCCGGTCAACGGAACGTACACCGACGAGCAGCGACAGCTCTACGGCTTCATGGTCGAGTTCCACAAGGCGTACCTGGAGGAGATCAAGCCGGGGCTGACCGACGAGCAGATCCGGATCACGGTAGCCGGACGCATGAAGAAGATCGCCGCCGCGACGAAGTGGATCCGGCCGAGCTTCGAAAAGGCCGCCGATTGGGCGCTCAACTTCCCGTACCACATGTCGCATCCGGTGGGCCTCGCGTGCCACGACGACGGACACTACCGCGGCAAGCCGCTCGTGCCCGGAGTTGTCATCGCGCTCGACCCGCAGATCCGCGTCGACGAGGAGCGGAAGTACGTCAGGGTCGAAGACACGATCGTCGTCACCGAAGACGGCGTTGAGAACTTCACGGCCGACGCTCCGCTCGAACTCGACGACGTCGAAGCGCTCATGAAACACGAGGGAATGGTGCAGCGCTACCCTGCCGACGCCTTTCCGCTCGTTCCGCTCTGCTGATAAGGAGGCAAAGATCATGCTACGCGACCCAAGGATGGCGGCAACCGCCCGAATCATCGTACGACACGCGCTCAAGGTGAAGCCCGGTGCACAGGTCATGATCGACGCGCTCGACGAATGCGAGGAGCTCGTCATCGCCGTGACCGACGCGTTGAACGATGTAGGTGCGCTTCCCTACTTCATCCACGAGTCGATCCGCGTCCGCGCGAACTGGCTCAAGCGCGCGACCAAGGAGCAGATGGACCTCTGGTTCAAGCACAAGGCGGCTGCTCGCCGTGAGATGGATCACGTCCTTCAGATACGGGGGCAGGACAACTGGAGCGAGCTCGCCGACGTGCCGCCCGAGAACCTTAGATACTTCGGCCACCTCCACATCCGCATGGGACGCGAGGGCCGCAAGGATGGCGCGAACACGACTATCATCCGCTACCCGTCCAAGTCGCTCGCGCAGCAGGGCGGAATGAGTACCGACGCGTTCACCGACCTCTACTTCAAGCTTTCCACGATGGACTTCCCGACGCTCCACCGCGAGATGGAACCGCTGAAGGCGGCGATCGACAACGCGAACGATGTCCGAATCATCGCGCCCGGAACCGATCTCACCTTCTCGATCGCGGGGCTCACGACCAACATCAGCGCCGGCACCTGGAACATCCCCGACGGCGAGACCGCAATGACGATCGTTCGCGAGTCGGTCAACGGCCGCATCGCGTACAACGTTCCGTCGAGCCACCAGGGACTGGTCTTCCGCGACATCGCGCTCACGTTCAAGGATGGCAAGGTGATCGGGGTCGAGGCGGACGATCGCGAGAAGGTGGAGGCGATCCTGGACACCGACGAAGGAGCCCGCTACATCGGCGAGTTCGCAATCGGCGTGAATCCGTACCTGCGCCACCACATGATCGACACGCTGTTCGATGAGAAGATGGCGGGCAGTCTCCACTTCACTCCCGGCGGCACGGATAGCGAGGGAAAGCTGTCGACCGTCCACTGGGACATCGTCCAGAGCCACCTTCCCCCGTACAGCGGGGGAGAGATCCATCTGGACGGGAAGCTCTGGAGGAAGAACGGGCTCTTCGTGGACGACGCGCTCAAGCGCCTCAACCCCGATACGCTTCAGGAGATCCTGGAGGAGAGCGGCAATCACGGGTCGTGGTGCTGACCAGAGGAATCAGAGCGAGGGACCGATTCTGCAGCGCTTCCCGAATGTTCTGGACATGTACAAGATCGGGGTCGGCCCGTCGAGTTCTCACACACTCGGACCGTGGCGAGCGGCTGAAGCGTTCATACGCGCGCTCCGCGGCCGGGGCGTACTGGACACGCTCAGCCGGATCCAGGTCGACCTCTACGGATCGCTCGCGCTGACCGGCGGGGGTCACGGAACGCAGCTCGCGATCGTGCTGGGCCTGTGCGGCGCCGATCCGGAGACGATCCCCTACGAAGCGATGATGGCAACGATTCGCGACACGAAGGAGTCGCGCCGGCTGCGGATCGGTGATGACGCGACCATCGCGTTCGATCCATCGGAGAACATCGTCTCTCACCGCGCCGAGTCGCTTCCGTTCCACCCGAACGCGATGCGTTTCACCGCGCTCGACTCTGGCGGCGAGGCACTTCTCACCGAGGTGATGTACTCGATCGGCGGGGGATTCGTCGTCCGGGAAGGCGACGACGATCGCGAGCCGTCCGGGACCGGCCCCTGGCCGGGGTCCGGGAGCGAGACCGAGGACTCACCGTGGACCGGCCGCGCGATTCTCTCGGAGTGCGAGACGCGCGGCTGCTCGATCGCGGAAGTTGCGCGCGAATCCGAGCGCGCACGAATGGGCGACGAGCAGATCGACTCGGTCCTCGACCGGATTCGCAGCGTGATGTTCGACGCGGTCTACCAGGGGTGCACGCACGACGGGGACCTCCCCGGTGGGCTCGGCGTGTCGCGGCGCGCGGCGCGTCTCTACGCGCGGACGATCGGAGAGCTACCAACCGACGTCGATGCGTTCCGCGCGGCGCTCGACGCACCCTCGCCACCCTTCGCAGCGACGCTGCGAATCATCAGCCTCTTCGCACTCGCCGTCGGAGAGGAGAACGCGTCGTTCGGGCGGGTAGTGACCGCGCCGACCAACGGATCAGCGGGCGTGATACCGGCGGTGCTCCTCTACTACCAGTTCTACTCGGGCGAGCGGAGAACCGCGGCCGAGCTGCGGGCCTTCCTGCTGACAGCGGGTCTCATCGGCGCCACTTTCAAGGCGGGGGCGACGATTTCCGCGGCCGCGGGTGGCTGCCAGGCGGAGATCGGCGTCTCATCGGCGATGGCCGCCGCCGCGTTGGCCGAGGGGTTGGGCGCGACGCCCGCGCAGGCGCTCATGGCGGCGGAGATCGCGATGGAGCACCACCTGGGGCTCACGTGTGACCCGATCGGCGGGCTCGTTCAGATTCCGTGCATCGAGCGGAACACGATGGGCGCGATCAAAGCGGTGACCTCGGCGCACCTGGCCGTTGGCGGCGACGCCGACCGGGCAAAGGTCACGCTCGACGACGTCGTACGCACGATGCGTGAAACCGCGCGCGACATGGACTCGCGGTACAAGGAAACCTCGCTCGGGGGCCTCGCGCTTCAGCTCCCGATCACCCTCGCCGACTGTTGAGGCGCGCGCGAAGGTGTCCACCTGGGCCGCCGGCCGGTTTGGTGCGGCTTGGGCGATCGACGAAGACTCCATTGGGCCCAAAGCCAGGGCGCACCCTCACTCCTGGATATAGTGGTAGAAGCGGTACCCGGGGGCTTCCTGGATCTCGAGCTCGCCGGAGCCCTCGCTATCGGTCCGCAGCGTCCGTGCGGCTCCAGAGACCACGTCAGTAAGCCGGACTTTGGCTTCACGTAGAAACCGAAGCGCGATTCGACGCGTAGACTCGGTATTGTGTAGTTCGCGGAAGATCGTCAGATAGCCTTCTGCCGCCCCGTCCATGACGCACTGAAATCCGGTCCACGAACGGTTGTCGGGTTTGGATCCGATCGGATACGTGAGACCGGCGTAGATCCTGTCCCGATGCTGCTTGTAGGCACTGAGTAACGGACGGATGCGTTCGCGTGCGGCAGCCGAGTAGAACTGGGTCTGCTGGAAGAACACCGGCGTGCCCATCAACGCGATGGCAACGCAGTAGAGGTGGTCGTGCAGATGTGCGTCGCTCAGATCAGGATCGACCTGGTCGATGTTCTGGATCGGGCACTGGACTCTGCTCAAGGGGAGATACCTCGAGAGTTGCCAGACGTCCCGGAGCACCGTGTGCGGTA
>SLST01000247.1 GCA_007130265.1 Spirochaetales bacterium | reverse complement strand
GCGCTCGCGCTCCTGACCGACATGGTGAAGAAGGGCGGGGTCATGGCCTCAACCCACGTCGGTGGGCTTTCGGGTGCCTTCATCCCCGTGTCCGAGGACGAAGGGATGGTCGCGGCCGTCCGCAGCGGCGCGCTCAGTCTTGACAAGCTCGAGGCGATGACGTGCGTCTGCTCGGTCGGGCTCGATATGGTTGCGATCCCCGGGGATGCGAGCGAGGCGACGATCTCGGCGATAATCGCCGACGAGATGGCGATCGGCATGGTGAACAACAAGACCACGGCGGTCCGGATCATCCCGGTTCCGGGAAAGGCGGCCGGGGAGTGGGCCGAGTTCGGTGGGTTGCTCGGCGGTGCTCCGGTGCTGCCGGTTCACCCGTTCCCGAGCGACGCCTTCATCGCGCGCGGGGGACGGATTCCCGCGCCGATTCACAGCTTCCGCAACTGAGGCACGGGTGCGCGGCTACCTCAGGGCTATACCCGGTGATAGATGACCTGCTCGAGCGCGCGCAGGTAGGCCAATCCGTCGGTGAGGAGCTGGTCGCTCGATTCGGCAAGCGGTCTCCAGATACAGGTTGCCGCCTGCATCGCGGGGGCTACCTCCACGAACGACTCGAGCCCCACGAGCCCGTGGTACCCGCCGTCGGCAAGGCCGCGGTAGATTTCGGTCCAGTCGACGGTTCCCGCCCCCGGTGTGCCGCGATGACTCTCGCTCATGTGGAAGTGGCACAGGCGCGGCGCGGCCGTGAGCGTCGGAGTGTAGAAGTCGGTCTCTTCTATGTTCATGTGGTAGGCGTCGAGGTGGACGGCGACGTTCGGCTCTCCGGTCATCTCTGCGAGGCGCATCGCCTGGGCGCCCGTGTTCACGAGAAAGGTCTCGTAGCGGTTCACCGGTTCGATTCCGATCGTCACGCCGCGGCCTGCGGCGTGACGGGCCACCTGGCGCAGGGCGTCGGCCGACCGTCTCCAGTGCTCGTCGGCAGGCAACCCGCCGACTCGCCCTCCGATCGCCGAGTAAATGACCCCGGAGAAGACCGACGCGCCCATATCCGCGGTGAGGTCGACGCACCGCTCGAGGTAGGCGAGGCCTGCCTCACGAACCGACCGATCGTCATGCGTGACGTCCGTCCCGGGTCCGCACGCGGTGGAACAGCAGAGTTCGACCCCGGCGTCCGCCGCCCGCCGCCTGATCGCGTCCGGGTCGACGTCGTCGGGCTCCATCAGCGGAATCTCCACCGCATCGAACCCGATTCGCTTCGCGCGATCGATGATGGGCAGCGTGTCGTTGCTCCAGTGCCCGGTCCACGCGTAGGCGTGAACCGCGTATTTCAGCGCGCTCATGGGTGCTCCTCGTCCAGGGTGACGTAACTCCCCGAGTGTACCCACGGCGACGCGTTTCTTCAACGCGACGCGTCAAATGGTGCTGCGAATGGTATTGCGCGCACCGGGGAAAAGGCGTATTATTCCGCTCGGGTTCAGGAGGTGGTGATGGCGGGCATACCCTACCGACACGCAGAGACCTTCGCTCGTTTGCGGCGTGCGACCGAGCATCTGCATGCGCTCATCGAGAGCGGAGAGTTTCACTCCTACGGATACCTCAAGCGGCGAAAACTCCTGCGCCGGGTGAGAAAGCTCTACAACCAGCTCGCCGGGCCGGTCGCCCCCTCGGTTCTGCAGGGAACGGTCGCCGCCGGCGGCGTGCTTGCGCTCGCCGGGTGCTTTCCTCCCGTCCTCGATCCCGATCCAGGCTCAGTGACCAGCGTACAGACGCCGAGCTTTGGATCGTACCAGGTGAACCCCTTCGGTCTCGATCGGGGCAGCCATGCACACTATAACTCGGGCTTCCTCGCCGCAGCGGATATTGACGGCGACGGCGATCTCGATCTCTTCTATCTCCGGCACAGCTACGGAGAGGGAGAGATCGCCTTCCAGCGCAACGCCGGGGGCGGGATATTCGAGCCCGCCGTGGCCGATCCGTTCGGTCTCGAGGGAACGGTCTACGATTTCGACGGAGACAGGTATCTGTGGCGAAGGGTGCAACCGCTCACCTTCGTCGACATAGACGGCGACGGCGACCTCGACCTGATCGTGGCGGGCTTCGAGTATACGGATACCTACTACGACGGCAGCTGGACATCCTCGTACCATGAGGGGTTGATGCTCGTGGAGAATGTCGGTACGTCTCGAGAGCCGGCTTTCGCCGAGCCGGTCCCCTTCGCGGCGAACGCGGGGCTTCCATACAACATGATTGCCGCCGCCTTCGTCGACATAGACGGCGACGGCGATCTCGACCTCGTGACCGCGAGCCCGGATAACGTGTATCTTACGCTGAACACCTCGGGCTCTCCGGATTCGTTCGCCTTCGCCGACGACTCCACGATCGCCTTCCCCTACGCCGATCTCATCTTCCCCGACGGCTTCTCCATTCACGGAATGGCGATCGTCGACCTCGACCGCGACGGTGACCTCGACCTCCTCGTCTCCGGCGTCGTGTACGAATCGTACTACTTAGAGACCACAACGACGGCTACGCTGCTCTACTTCGAGAACACGAGCACGCGGGTCACGGTTCGTTTCGCCGAGCCGGTTACCAATCCGTTCGGGATCTCCTTCCCGGTTCGCGACTGGCACAGCACGTATGGATGGCCAAGCCGGCCGCTAAGTCTCATCGCCGCCGATCTCGACCGCGACGGTGACATCGATCTGCTCTTCGGCGCGTTCACCTACCGGTATTCGGAGGGCTTTCCGGTGATCGCGCTCTCCGGCCACGGTTCCAACGTCGCCGGTCCGGCGTTCGATATCTCATACTACGACGTCTCCGAGTTCTTCTACTTCGAGAACAAAGCGGTACCGTGACAGGCGCAGCCGGCGACCCGGCCCCGTTTCAGCTCATCTGCACCCCCGCCGTCCCAGAGCTGCTGCAAAGACTGCGGTGCAGCATCGTGCTCTCCACCTACCAGGCCGGGAAGCTGGTGTTCGTGAGCCCGCGCGACGACGAACGTCTCGTCCAGCTTCCGCGGTCCTTCGTGCGGCCCATGGCGCTGCAGTGGAAGGAGAACACGCTCGTCGTCTCGACGGCGTCCACCGTGGAGCTCTTCGTGAACGACCCGCGCATGGCCTCCGCGTACCCCCGTCAGCCTGAGACCTACGATGCGCTCTACCTGCCGCGGCAGACGCTCCAGACCGGACGAATCGACGCGCACGGCCTCGAGTGGGATACCACCGGCGGAATGTGGGTCGTCAACACGAGGTTCGGGTGCCTCGCCCGGCTCAGCGGGCGCTACAGCTTCGAGCCCGCGTGGTTCCCGCCCTTCGTCACCGAGCTCGCCCCCGAGGACCGTTGCCACCTCAACGGCGTCGCCTTCGCCGACGGTGCTCCCGCGTACGTGACCTGCCTCTCCGACTCGAACGAGGCGGAAGGATGGCGCAAGACCCTTCCAGATCACGGGGTGCTCGTTGACGTACGGACGAACGAGATCGTGCTGCACGGGCTTAGCATGCCTCATTCCCCGCGGCTTGTTGGAGGATCGCTCTACCTGCTTCTGTCCGCTACCGGTGAGCTCGCGAGGGTCGACGCCGAGGCGGGCAGATACGAGGTCGTTCAGAAGATTGGGGGGTTCGTGCGCGGCATGGCCTCTTACCGCAGCCACCTCTTCATCGCGTACAGCAAGCTTCGCAAGAACTCGTCGACCTTTCGCGACCTGCCTATCGCCGACGAGGCAACCGAAGCCGGGATCGCGATCGTTCACGAGCCGACGGGAGCGCTCGTCGGCCGACTGACCTACCAGCAGAGTGTCGATGAGATCTTTGACCTAGCCATCCTGCCCGACCAGCTACGCCCCGGCATCGTCGGCCTCGATCGTGAAGAGCGCGCGCTCGGCGTTACCTCGCCGGAGAAGACATGGTGGGCGGCATCAAGAGACGAGGGGTCTTCCGACCGGAAACCGATGGCCACGCCGTCGTAGGGTGTGCTTTCGCTACAGGATGTGCTCGAGAAACCGTTTCGTTCGGTCGTGGCCGGGCGATTCGAAGATCCGCGCCGGTGGTCCGGTCTCCACGACTTCACCTTCGTCCATGAAGATGACCCGGTCCGCCGCGGCCCGCGCGAAACCCATCTCGTGACTCACGACCATCATCGTCATGCCCTCCTTCGCGAGATCGAGCATGACGTCGAGCACTTCCTTGATCATCTCCGGGTCGAGCGCGCTCGTCGGTTCGTCGAACAGCATTACCTTGGGGCTCATCGCGAGCGCGCGAGCGATCGCGACGCGCTGCTGCTGGCCGCCTGAGAGCTGCTCCGGATAGGCGTCGGCCTTGTCAGAGAGCCCTACTCTGGCGAGGAGCTGCTCGGCTCGTGCCCTCGTCCTCTCCTTCGGCTCGTGCTTGACGATCGACGGGGCGAGCATCAGGTTCTGCGCGGCGGTGAGGTGCGGGAAGAGGTTGAAGCTCTGGAAGACCATCCCCACCTCCTCCCGGATGAGCCGGATATCAGTGTGACGGGCGGTCACCTCTTCCTCGTCGACCCAGATGCGGCCGGAGGTGAGCGTCTCGAGCCGGTTGACGCTTCGCAGCATCGTACTCTTCCCGCTCCCGGAGGGGCCGATCACCAGGACGACTTCGCCCGGCTGCACTTCGAGGTTCACACCGCGCAGCGCGACGACATCGCCAAAACGCTTGTGCGCGTCCTGAACACGGATGCGCGGGACGGCCGTACCGACGGTGTCGGGGGATTGGTTGGCCGCCATCAGTTGCTCCTGTGGTGCGCGCCGAGGCGCTCTTCCATAATCGCCACGAGCTTTGAAAAGAAGAGCGTGAGGACGAGGTAGACGAGCGCGACGATGGTATACGCCTCGAAGTATTCGAACGTCCGTGCCGCGTATTCACGGCCGCGACGCAGGAGGTCCGCGACCGCAAGGATGCTGACCAGCGACGAGTCCTTGAGCAGCGCGATGAACTCGTTCCCCACCGGGGGGAGGATGATTCGGAACGTCTGCGGCAGGATAACCCGGCGGATTGCCTGCGTCCGGCTCATCCCCAGCGCCAGCGCGGCCTCCATCTGGCCTTTTGGGACGGCCTGGATACCCGCACGGAAGATCTCGCCCAGGTAGGCGCCGTAGCAGACGCTCATGGCGATGATCGCCGCGGTCAGCCGCGGCACCCGGACGAACTGCCCGAGCGCGTAGTAGATGTAGTAGAGCTGGACGAGCAGCGGGATTCCGCGAACGACCTCCACGTAGACGGTGGCGAGCCGGTTCACCAAGGCGATTCTCGAGATTCGCGCCAGTCCCGTGAAGAGCCCTATGACGAGCGCGAAGACGATCGAGAAGACCGTAACCTGGAAGGTGCGGAGCACCCCGTCAGGGATGAACCGCAGTATCTCCCAGAACGGCTTGGGAGAGATGAGTGGAAGCGCGATCAGCAAGCCGATCGCGCCGAAAAAACTGATTCGCCAGGCGGAAAACCCCGCCCTGTCGTCGCGGGCGGGGATCAGGGCCCCGTCGCTGACTTCAAGGCCGCGGCGGTCGTCTACCGCAGCCACTTGTCCTCGAGTTGGGCGGGGATGTCCGAAGCGAGCACCTCGCGCAGCCCCTCGTTGATCAGCTCGAGGAGCTCCGTGTTCCCCTT
>SLST01000600.1 GCA_007130265.1 Spirochaetales bacterium | reverse complement strand
GTCGGCGTCGTCTTCGTCGGGTTCGCCAGGGTCCACGTCGTCGGCTTCGAAGTCGGGCAGCTCGAAGTCGACGTCGTCGAAGCCGTCGGTCTCCGCGGCATCGTCCCCGGCGGCCGGTTCCGCGTCGTCTTCGGCGGCGTCCGCCGGTTCAGCAACCTCTCCCTCGCCGAGCAGCGCGGCGAAGTCGGAGAAGTCCCCCTCGTCGAGCTCAAAGTCGTCGGCGCCGGAAGGCTCGTCCGGCGCCGACGGTGGTTCGGCCGCAGCGGTGGCGGCCGCCTCCTCCTCGTCGAGCAGGTCGGACAGCGCGGGGGGCTCCTCCCGGGGCGAAGGCTCCTCGTCGAGATCATCGGTGTCCGAGAGCAGCGACGAGAGATCGTCGTCGAGTCCGGACTCAGGGACTTCGACGTCTTCGAGCTCCTCGCCCCACTCCTGCACGACCTGCGGTTCGTCGCCGAGCGAAGTGAGGCGGCGGTTAAACTGGCGGATCTCCTGAAGAGACGGCATATCTGTCTACGATTGTCGGCCGGAAGTCGCCACTGTTAAGGACCGGCCGTTCCCCGTCGATTCTAGTACCGTACTGTATCGAGATGAGCGCAAAACGGATAGCCCTCCTTGCAGCCCTGATTCTCCTCGCGTCCGGTGTGAATGCCCAGGATCTGAGCATCATCCTCGAGGCCGGCAGCATCGACTCGGCGTCGGCCCCGCGCATGCTCGGCGACCGGCTCCTGTTCAGCTACGACTTCGGCCCCGGCCGGCACGGCGGACGTGTCCATTCGGTGGAGGCCGCCTTCGCGCACGAGAACTTCTCACGCCGCCATGCCTTCGAGCGCAACGACAACGACATCTACGTGCTTCTCTACGAGGTGCCGCACGACGTCACGGAGCTCCACTACCGGCTCATCGTCAACGGCGTCTGGACGACCGACCCCGCGAACCCTGACCGGATCACCGACCGCTGGGGAGTGCGCCTGTCGCGAACCGTCGTTCCCCGAGTCGAGCGAACGATCACCGAGACACCGATCGTGCACGCCGACGGCACGGTCGAGTTTGTCGTCACCGCCCCGCCCGGGAGCCGCGTCTCGCTCGTCGGCTCGTTCAACGCGTGGGACCCGTACATGACGCCGCTCGAGGAAACGGCCCCCGGGAGATTCTCCCGGCGGCTGAGGCTCGGCCAAGGCGAGCATCTCTATTATTATGTAGTAGATGGCCTTCGAATACCCGACCCCGGAAACGACGAACGGAAATGGCACGCAAGCGGTCGTATCGTAAGCGTCGTATCGCTTCCCTGATCTGCGCCTGCGCGGCGGCGATCCTGTTGCCGGCAGTTTCGTGCGACTCGCGCACCGGCGATGCGTCCGCCGGAAGCACCGCCGGAAGCACCGCCGGATGGTTCGCTCCCGACGCGATAGCTCGGCTCGAGCTGGACGCCACGGTTGAGGCGCTCCTCGTGACGGTGGAATTGCCCGCCGGCTACCGCGCGGCGGACGATTTCACGCAGCGGTTGGCCGTGCGCGCGGGCGAGGCGGTGGAGACCGACGAGAGGTCCGGCCTCGACGAGCCGTTCTCGGTTGCGCTGCCGACGACCGACCCGCCGGCGGCGGATCCGCTGCGCGAAGCGGTGGTGGAGATCATGATCGGCTTCTGCCGTGAGGGCGTCCCCGACGTCTGCTACGTCGACCGGTCGCAGCTTCCCGTCGACCGGAATGCAGCCGCCCGGGATGACCCGTCCGCCGGGGGGCGGGCGTCTCTGCGCTATCGTCCGGAGCCTCCGCTGTGATCGAGTACCTGCTCTTCGACATCGACAACACCCTCTATCCGGCCTCATGCGGGCTTGGCGAAGAGATGAACCGCCGCATGACGGGCTTCGTCGCCTCGCACCTGGAGATCGATCTCGCCTCCGCCGACTCGCTTCGCGCCGCGGCGCGACGGCGGTACGGCACGACGCTCGCATGGCTGCAGGCGGAACACGACCTCGATGACGTCGACCCGTACATGGAGGCGGTGCACCCGGCCGATCTCTCGCGCTGGATCACCGACGACCATGCAACGACGGCGCGTGAGGCGCTCGAACAGATAGACCTGCCGGCCTCCGTACTGACCAACGGACCGGCCGAGCACGCCCGGCGCGTACTTGACCGCCTGGGGCTCTCGGGCCGATTCGAGCGGGTCTTCGACCTGCGCAGCAACGATTACGTGGGCAAGCCAGACCGCGAGGTCTATCTCCGCGCGGCTCGCGAGCTCGAGCTTCGTTTTGAGTCCACACTGTTTGTGGACGACGTGGTACAATACCTGCTACCGTTCCGGGATCTTGGAGGGCTGATCGTCCACATGTCGGATCAAGACTCAGAGGCGCCGTCGATCCCGCGCATCTCGGATCTGCGCGAGCTGGCGTCCATCATCCACCCGCAGGGGAGCAGGCGATGAAACCGGAAGTACTCGGACCTATCCGGGATGTCTACGGGAAAGAGGCGCTCGCCATGCGCGCGAACTCCGCGCAGCCTCGAACGATCACGACGGGGAATGTCTACCAGGAGGCGAATGCGGCAAACCGACGCCTCATTCACGGGGTGCTCGACGACCTTCTCCTGCCGGGCAGCGGCGTCATAGGGCTCGACCACATCATCGACCTCTACGAGCGCGCGCAGAACGGCGCGTCGGGCCTCATCCTCATGGAGCACTACTCCAACTTCGACATACCCTGTCTCTACTACCTGCTCGAGCGGGAGGGTCGGAAGGACGTCGCGGACGAGGTGGTCGCGATCGCCGGGATGAAACTCAACGAGGAGAGCGAGTTCGTCAACGCCTTTGCGGAAGCGTACACCCGCATCGTCATCTATCCGACGCGCAGCCTCCTCAGGTACGATGACCAGGAGGAGAAGGCCCAGGAGCTCACGCGAAGCCGGCACATCAACATGGCCGCGACCCGCCAGATGATCAGGCTCAAGCACGAGGGCCGGCTGGTCCTCGTCTTCCCGTCGGGAACACGGTACCGCGAAGGTCAGCCGGACACCAAGCGCGGAGTCAAAGAGGTAGACTCGTACCTCAAGCTCTTCGACTTCGCCGTGTTCATCGGCGTAGCCGGAAATGCTCTGCGGCTTCATCCCACCGGAGACATGAGTCGGGATCTCGCCACCCGCGACCTGGTCATGCTCAGCGTCTCCGAACCCACCGACTGTCGCGGGTTCCGGGAACGCGCCCGGTCAACGGCGCCGGCCGGCGTGGACCCCAAGCAGCACGCCGCGGACATGGTCATGCTCGAGCTCGACGCGGTCCACGACCAGGCCGAACGCGAGCGTGTACGGCGCCTCGCCTGTCGCTGACTACCCCGTCTGAGACCGGTACCAGCGGTCAACATCAATCGCGAGCTCGACGCTGCGCCGGGTCATACCGTACCCGGTGAAGCTCGCCTCGAAGTCAAGCGCGCTGCCCGCGAGCGACAGATGCACCTCGTCGATCCGCTGCTCGTGAGCGCTGCGGCAGTATGTGCGCAGCGTCTCACGCGCCAGACCAAAGCCACGGAACTCCGGAAGAATGTAGAGCTGTACGACGTAGGCCGCCGACGCCTCCCCGGAGCGCCTCGTAATCGCCCAGAGAAACCCGGCGAACTCGCCGCCCTGGGTCTCCGTCACGAGCACGGTGCTCGCGGCGTGGGAGACGGCGGGAATGCCCTCGCGCGATGCCCGGTAGTAGAGGTCAACGGTATCGTCGTCTGAGTCGTCGAAGATCTCGTCGAACGCCTCGCGATCGAGCTCCGCGATCGTGGGGAGCTCCCCTTCGATCGCCGATCGAAACACGAAATCGAGTTCGATCAACTGGTCCGTCTCAGTCTCCGTACTCTGCAGCTCGAGTCTGTCGAGCCCCTCTCGCTCGCGCAGGTCGTTGTACCAGTCGGCGACAAGATCGCGCATCGCTCTGTCCTTGAAGCTGAACCACATGCGCTCGATCTCGCGACGTTCGCGCACCGTGTCCTTGAACTGACGGAACACTCCGCGTCCGGAGGCGAGAATCGAACGGAGGCGGCTACGGTAGATTGGATTGTGCAGCGTCGCGACGAACTGCTCCATCAGGTTGTAGCCGTCCACGCTGCGCCACTCGGGGAGCTCGACGTACCGGTCACCAGTATCGTCAGCCGCCGCGTGATCCGCGGGTACCACCTTCCCTTCGTGCGTGTCGAGCACGTATTCGCGATCCTGGTTCTCCATGCCAAAGACGATCTGGTCAACAAGCTCGCGGGTCAGGCGCAACGAGGGGTTCACGCGGAGCCTCCGGTCAGTTCGGCGACGGCGGTGCGCACGTGCGATAGGGACACGCTCCGTACGCCGGTCGAGCCTCGCTGGAGCAACTCCACATTGCCCTGTTCGAGGGTGCGGGGGCTGACGATCACCCGCCCGGGTATACCCATCAAGTCGGCGTCGCGGAACTTCGTGCTGATCGACTCACGGCGATCGTCGTACAGAAAGGTGTCTCCAAGATCGTCGTGCAGCGCCTCGAGAACCGCGGCGACCTTGGGCGAGCGTCCGATCCCCATCAGGAGGAACGGATAGGGGGCGAGGCCGGGAGGCCAGTCGAGCCCCCGGCGGTCGTGGTTCGACTCGGCGATCGCGGCGACCAGCCGCCCGATGCCGATACCGTAGGCCCCCATCTGGGGATGAAAGCGTCGGCCTCTCGCATCCGACAGCGTAAGCCGCAGCCTCCTCGTGTAGTAATCGCCGAGCTTGAAGATGTTGCCGAGCTCCACCACCCGCTGTTCGACCAGCTCGCCGGTGCAGTTGGCGCACCGGGCGCCGGGCAGAATCCTCGCGATGTCGTGCACCAGGTCGCTCTCGAAATCACGCCCGAAGTTGACGTCGGCAAAGTGGATGCCGGACTCGTTGGACGAGACGATGAGGTTCGGCGTGTTCGCGACGACATCGTCGACGACGACTCGTACCTTGACGTCGAGTTCGAGGAGGTCGAGCGGGAGGTCGATAGGGCCGATCGCCAGCGGGTTGATGCCATAGAAAGCGAGCTCTTCGCGGTCGGCGAGGTGCAGACCCGGCGTCGCGAGCGCCCGCTCGAGCTTCTCGCCGCTCACCTCCTGATCGCCCCGCACGACCGCGAGCACAAGTTCGTCACCGTTCGAGTAGACCATCGTCTTCGTCAGCGTCTCTCTCGCGCAGTCGAATACGCGTGCGAGCTCGCCCATCGTCACCGCACCGTGCGAGGGCACGGTAGTGAGCGGTCGGGGGTCGTCGACGGGACGGTTCAACGTACCTACCGCAACCTCTGCGTTCGCCGCGTACCCGCACCGCTCACAGCGGATGACGCGGTCGTCGCCTGCGTCGCTCGGCATCAGAAACTCCATGGAGCGATCGCCGAGCATCATCCCCACCGACGCCTCCGCGGTGACCACCGGAATCCGGCACGCGGCGAATATCCGCTCGTAGGCTGCAAAGACGCGGGGATAGAAGTTGTTGAGGTCGGTTGCCGACCGGTGAAAGGAGTACCCGTCGCCCATGACGAACTCCCGTGTCCGCAGCAGCCCGCCGCGAGGTCTCGACTCGTTTCTATACTTGGTCTGGAACTGGAAGAGAAAGACCGGCAGCTGCCGGTAGGAGGTGACGACCGATTTCACGAGCGCGACCATCGCCTCTTCGTGAGTCGGCGCGAGCACCATGTCCCGGCCGGAGGCGTCCCGAAACCCTACGAGATCGTCGC
>SLST01000123.1 GCA_007130265.1 Spirochaetales bacterium | reverse complement strand
CCGCGCGCGAGGGCAGCTCGGCGCGCATCGACTTCATCGTCGGTATGACCACGAATGCCATGACCAACAGGCCTCCGGCCCAGAGTGCGGCGAACACGTCGTGCAGTCCCCGCGTGATCGCCTCGATTGCCAGCGCACCGTTCACTCGCTCCTCCCCGTCGGTCCGTTCATTGTGGTGGTCAGCGCGAAGACCAGCCGTCGTCCGCGTTCCGCGAGATCCCAGCGACACCCGTCGAGCCGCCATTCGCGAACTACGAGCCGAACGCCACCGAGCAGGAGGGTCGCAAGCGAATCCGGGTCGGGGACGGCAGCGGTCGCACCGCCGCCGGTCGCCGTGGGGCGGGCTTGCATCGTGGCGAAGGCGGTCGCAAGCCGCTCCCGGTTCTTCGCGAGGAGCTCGCTGACCATCGCCTGCAGCTCCGGGTCGGTCGCCGCAAACTCGTCGAGGAAGACAACCGTCGCGAGCGCGGGGCGCTCGGTGAGCAGCGCGAAGAGCCGATCGAAGTGCGCGACGAGCGCTTCGGGGGAGGCGGTCTGGTCGAGCGGCAGACGTTCGTAGGTCTCGGCCTCGAGAACGGTGAGCATCGCCGCGAGGATCGCTGTCTTGTTCTCGAAGTGCCGGTAGAGCGCCGGCTCGGTGACACCGAGCCGCTCGGAGAGGCGACGCATCGTCAATCCCGTGAGCCCACCCTCGCCGATCATCTCGATCGCGTGGTCGACTATCTGGCGCTGTCGGTCGGTCAGTTCACGCATCGATCCTCCGTGGTTCGATTAGTTATCGATCGCTAACTTACGGCATCCATCGCGGCGAGTCAAGCCCCGGTCGACGACTACTTCCTGCTGTCTCGCGTGCGTATGTTTTCGTATGGCTTCACGCAAACGCGACACCCCGTTGCGCCGTGAGAAAATCGAGGCGGACGCGTGCTCCCCTGCACTTCGTCTCAGGATCCTCAGTGAACTCCCCTTCTTCGAAGGGCTCGCCGAGCGCGATCTCGAACGCATCAACGCACGATTTCGCGATCTGGGATTCCATACAGGCGACACGATTGCGCGGGAAGGCGACCGGGCGGAACGGCTCTACATCGTGGCGGTCGGTACGGTACGATTGTCTCGCTATGCCGAGCCGGGGCAATCACTGCTGGTGGATGTCCTCGGTACCGGCGACTTCTTCGGGGGCATGGCAGGGTATGGGCTCAGTCGCAACCCGGACACGGCCACAGCCCTCACCAGCAGTTGTCTGATATCCATCGGCACCGACCACTTCCGGGAGATCATCGTTCGCCATCCATCGGTGGCGCTGCGCACGGTGGAGCGTCTCTCGGCGCGACTCGATACGGCTCGTGAGATGCTTCGCCAGCTCATGGGCTTCTCGGCATCGCAGCGCCTCTCCTTCGTCCTTCTGCGCCTGGCCGCTCGACTGGGTGAGGCGCGTGACGGGGAAACACTCATTCAGACACCTCTCTCGCGCGAAGACCTCGCCGCCATGGCTGGGACAACGACCGAGACGGCAAGTCGCGTCCTGAGCGAGCTGTCGCGCCAGGGGATTATCCGCAGCGGACGCGGCTGGGTCGCGATCCGTGATTCTGAAGCGCTTTCTGCCGAAATTCCGAACTCTCGTGGACTTGATTGATCTCCGTCATGTTTCTGCCTGCCTCATCGGCCCATTGTAGGACTCATCCTGCAAGGGGGAGATGAAAATGAAGAGCAGACTGAGAAGCAATGAGTTGTCGTGCCCATCGTGCGTGGCGAAGATCGAGAAATCGGTCGGAGCGGTCGCCGGCGTCGAGAGCGTGACCGTGCACTTCAACACCGGGAAGATCGACGTCGAACACGATGATCAGGTGAGTGCTGATGCGCTCGTCCAGGCCGTGAAGCGGGCCGGCTACGACGCCAGACCAAGCACGATGTAGTCGGAGGATCCATGAGTGCTCGCACGCTGTTCTCGGATTCGCGTCCTCGTCGGCTCCTGGTGCTCGCCACTGCGGGAGTGTCAGGCGGCGCCTCGCTGATGCTCGGCCGGCTCGCGCCCCAGAGTCTCCTCGTCGACCCGCTCATGATCGCGGCGGCCGTGATGGCCGGGGCGGAGGTTGCCGCACGCGCGGTGGCCTCTCTCCGGAACCGACATGTCAGCATCGAACTGCTCGTCACAGTCGCTGCGAGCGGAGCGATCGTGATCGGAGAATACTGGGAGGCCGCCGCGGTGACCTTCCTCTTCGTGCTCGGGTCTGTCCTCGAGGGCGCGGCGATGGCCCGCACCCGCAGAGTCATCGGCGATCTGCTCGACCTCGTGCCGGTGCGGGCGATCGTCGTGCGTGACGGCGCCCAGGTTGAAGTCGATCCGTCGGAGGTTGAAATCGACGAGCGGGTGCTCGTGCGGCCCGGAGACAAGATCGCCGTGGACGGTGTAGTCGACTCGGGAGGGTCAACCGTCGACGAGCAGAGCATCACCGGCGAATCGGTGCCCCGCGACATCGCGGCGGGCGACGCCGTGTACGCCGGCACCATCAACGAATCGCACGCGATCTGGGTTCGTGCCACGGGGGTCGGATCGGACACAACGCTCGCCCGAATCATCGAACGCGTAGAGGAGGCGCAGGAGGCGCGAGCGCCCGTGCAGCGCTTCATGGATCGTTTCTCCGCGTGGTACACCCCGGCAATCATCGTGCTCGCGGCTGGGGTTCTCGTGGTGACCGGCAATCTCGAACTCGCGCTGACCGTGCTCGTTATTGCGTGCCCCGGCGCACTGGTCATCTCCACCCCAGTCTCGGTCGTCTCCGGGATCGGACGTGCCGCGCGATCCGGCATACTCATGAAGGGCGGCGATTACCTGGAGCGCGCAGGAAGGATCGAAACGGTCGTGTTCGACAAGACGGGAACGCTCACGACCGGAAAGCCCGAGGTCTCGGAAATGGTGGTCCTTGCTGCGCCTCCACAGCTCCCCGTCGCGGACGGGGATGCGCGACGCGGGGCGCGGTCGGATGAGGACCGGATGCTCTGGTGGGCGTCTGTCGCCGAGGCCGGCTCCGCGCATCCGCTCGCACAGGCGCTTCTGATGCGCAGCGCCTCGCTCGGTGCCATTCCGAACGAGGCGGAAACTGAGAGCCACGCGGGACTCGGGGTGACGGCGCGCTACGGTGGTGCAACCGTCGTCGTTGGTTCGCCACGCATGCTCGAGTCGGAGTCGGCTGCGGTGACCCTGCCGGAAGCCGGACGGGCGGCGATCGAGCAGCTGCAGAACCAGGGAGTCACGGTCGCTGCGGTCGCCGTGGACGGAATCCTGGTCGGATTGATCGGATTCGCCGATCGCATTCGCCCGGACGCTCCCGCGGCTGTCGCCGCGCTTCAGGCGTCCGGCGCTCGGACCGTTCTCGCGACCGGCGACAGCCGTCAGACCGCGGCCGCGGTCGCCGGCGAGTTAGGCATCGACGAGGTCCATGCCGAACTCCTGCCCGAAGACAAGCTCGAGCTTCTCGAGAGGCTCAAATCGCAGGGCGCGGTGGTCGCGATGGTTGGTGACGGCGTGAACGACACACCGGCGCTGACGGCTGCCGACATCGGGATCGCGATGGGAGTCGCGGGCAGCGACATCGCCATCGAGACCGCAGATATTGCGCTGCTGACCGATGACCTGAACAAGGTCGCAGAAGCCGCGATGCTGTCGCGCGCCACGCTCAGAAACATCCACCAGAACGTGGCAATCGCGCTGGTCACCGTCGGCGCGCTGCTCACCGGGGTGCTCGTCGGCGCGGTTCATATGGCGTCGGGCATGCTGATCCACGAACTCTCGGTCCTGGTCGTGATCATCAACGGCATGCGTCTGCTTGGCTACCGCACGGCATCCGGGAAGGCGAAGCGTCGGCGGTCCGACGCGCAGACGACGCCGCAGGCTGATGCCGCGGCGTAGACGGGCGCGACGGTCCGCCACCAGCGACTCAGGCCCCACTCAGCTCGACGAGCTCGCGTATCTCGGTATTGCTCAGCTTGGTGAGCCACTGCTCTCCCTCGGCGACGGTGAGATCGGCGAGCTCCTTCTTCGCGTCGAGCATTTCGTTGATCCGTTCTTCGAAGGTGCCGCGGGTGACGAGACGGTAGACGTTCACGTCCTTGCGCTGGCCGATCCGGAAGGCGCGGTCGGTCGCCTGGTTCTCCACCGCGGGGTTCCACCACAGGTCGTAGTGGATCACGTGGTTGGCCGCGGTCAGATTGAGCCCGACGCCGCCGGCCTTAATCGAGAGGACCATGACGCGGCGCAAGGGGTCGGCCTGGAAGGTGTCGACCATCGCGTCTCGCTGGGGACGCGAACTACCGCCGTGGAGGAAGAGACAGGGTGAACCGAGCTCGGTCTCGATGATCTGCTTCAGGAGCTCGCCCATCTCCGCGTACTGGGTGAAAACGAGCGCCTTCTCGCCCCGCTCGGTGATCGTCGTGAGCAGCTCGAGCAGCATCTGAGCCTTCCCCGACTCCGCGGGCGAAACCGACCCCTTCTTCACGTAGAGATGCGGGTGACAGCAGATCTGCTTGAGCCCGGTCATCAACTTGAAGACCACTCCTGCCCGATTGATGCCCTCGGTGCCCGCGAGCCACTCGTCGGTGTGTTCGACCAGCTCACGGTAGAGAACGCTCTGCTGTTTCGAAAGCGCCGGAAACCGGTTCGTGACGATCTTGTCGGGAAGGTCGTCGATGATCTGCCGGTCGGTTTTGAGCCGACGCATGATCAGCGGCGCGGTCACGCGCCGGAAGCGATCGAGTACGACGCGGTCTCGGAAGCGCTCGATCGGGACCGCGAAGTTCTCCTTGAACGACGTCTTCGTCCCGAGATAGCCACGCATCACGTAGTCGACGATGCTCCAGTAGTCGAGCAGCCGGTTCTCGACCGGCGTGCCGGTCATCGCGATCGCGTAGTCCGAGCGGATGCCCTTCACGGCCTTCGCCTGAGCCGAGGTCGAGTTCTTGATGTTCTGCGCTTCGTCGAGCACGGTGATCGACCATTTCCTGCCGCCGAATACCGACCGGTCGAGCCGAGCGAGCGCGTACGTAGTAACCACGAGGTGTGCGTCCTCGGAAAGCTCCCGGCTCACACCGTGGTAGACCACGACGCGCAGGTCGGGGGCGAACCGCACGATCTCGCGTTCCCAGTTCGTCGCGACGCTCGCGGGAACGACGATCAGCGCCGCACGCTTCGCGGTGATGACGCCGTCGTTGTACAGCTGCAGGAGGAAGGCGATCACCTGGACGGTCTTGCCGAGACCCATGTCGTCGGCCATCACCGAGCCGAGCCCGATGCGATGATTGTGATAGAGCCAGCGGTAGCGGCGCTCCTGGTACGGGCGAAGCGTCGCGCGCAGATTGGTTGGCACGGCGACCTCCGGCGGCGCGAGGAAGGCGTCGAAGAGTGCGGCCGTCGACTCGTCCATCGCCACCGGTGCTCCGTCGAACTCGCCGGTGAGGCCGGTCTTCAGGAGCTCCATCGGCGAGGGGGTCGGGTCACGCTCGAGACGCCGTTTGATCGAGTCGATCTGCTTCTCGTCGAGCTCGAGAAACATGTCCTTGTATCGCACGAAGCGGCGGTACTCTGAGCCGATCTTCGCCAGCTCGTCGGCCGAGATGAAGGTGTCCCCCGCGGCGACCTGCCAGTCGAACGCGAGCATCTGCGCGAGCGACGTGTAGGAGACGACTTTGTCCTCCGCTGCGGCGCTCGTGATGCCCAGAGTGAGACGCGGCAGGAACGCCTCGCGCAGGACCTTCGGGACGACGGT
>SLST01000511.1 GCA_007130265.1 Spirochaetales bacterium | reverse complement strand
GGGCAAGGTGACCGGCCAGCCGGTGTACAAGCTCATCGGAGCGTATCGCGATAAGGTCAAGGCGTACGCAAGCACAATGGTCGGCGACGACATCGAGGGTGGTCTCAACACGCCGGAGGCGTACGCGAACTTCGCCGAGACCTGCGTGAAACGCGGCTACAGGGCGATCAAGATCCACAGCTTCTACCCGCCAAAAGCGGGGGCCCCGGATCCCCGCCTCGACGCCGATATCTGCCGCGCCGTCAGAGAACGCGTCGGTCCCGATATCGCACTGATGCTCGACCCGTATCACGACTACAACCGGGAGGAGGCGCTCTACCTGGGACGCGAGCTCGAGAAGCTCGAGTTCGCGTGGTACGAGGAGCCGATGAACGAGTACAGCATCGCCTCATACGTCTGGTTGACGCAGCGGCTCGACATCCCGGTTCTCGCACCCGAAGTCGCTCTGGGACGCCATCACACGCGCGCCGAGTGGATCGAGCGCGGCGCGTGCGACATGCTTCGGGTCGGCGTGGGCGACGTGGGCGGGATCACCCCCTCGCTGAAGATCATCGCGCTCGCCGAGTGCTTCCGGATGTCGATGGACGTTCACGGGCCGCACCCGGGCAACCTCCATCTGCTGGGGTCGATGCGGAACGCCGAGTTCTTCGAGCGCGGATTGCTGCATCCGCACGTGGATTACGAGACGCCGGCGCCGTACCTGAACACGATCCACGACCCGATCGACTCGGACGGCTACGTGCAGATGCCGCAGGCTCCCGGACTCGGGTACGACTTCAACTACGACTACATCCACGAGAACGAGGTCTGATCAGGCGTCCGGCCGGCCTCAGGAGCTACCCGGCAGGCAGCTCGACATCCGGCATCTCGAAGGTATCACCCGTCCGCTCGATCCACGCGAGCAGCTCGGCGTGGCAGCGCTCTTTGTCTCGCTGGTATACGGTGTCGTAGCAGAGGTTCGCCTGCTCGAAGGGATCTTCACGCAAATCATGCAGAAGCCAGTCGTTGCCTGGCGTGCAGACATACTTCCATCCGTCCCGCGTGACGACGCCACGCCAGGCCCGGTTGACCGAATGGCGATGGTACTTGCGGGGAATCTGCTGGAGGTACGCCGACCGTGGTTCCGACGCGTCGTCCGGCTCTCGGTCGGCACGACAGCGCGCCGAGTAATCGTGTCCACGCATCCATCCGGGCCGGCTGATGCCGCACAGGCCGAGCGTCGTGGGCGCGATGTCGACGTGATTCACGACCGCGTCGCACACACCGGTCCGCATCGCCTGGTGACCGCCGACGCGGGCTACGATCAGGGGGATCCGGATAGACTCCTCCCAGGGACTCGATTTCTCCCACTGCCCGTGAGAACCAAGCATGTCTCCGTGATCGGCGAGGAAGACGACCCACGTTTCCCGGTCCGCGTCGAGCGCTCGCAGTCCGGTCAGCAGCCGTCCGATGTTCCAGTCGAGATTCTCGACCATCGAGCAGTAGCCGGCGATGTCGAGGCGAGCCTGATCGCGGACTCTCGCGACGTGCGGTACGTTGGGACGCAGAACGACGTCGGCCGGCCGAAGGGGATCCCAGGCCTGGCCCGTGTGCGCCCCGGACACGGGTCCCACGTACGGGCTGTGCGGCGGCTGCACGCTCAGCACCGCGAAGAAGGGATCGGCTTGATCCGGGGTCCCTGGGGTTCCGGCGTCGGTCCTGCTGCCGGAAGCCCGACGGTGGTCGCTCAGGTGCCGGAGGAGCTCGTCGGTGAGCGCGGTGGTTTCGTAGTCAGGCAGCCGAGTCGGAGTCTCCGACTCGGCGTCGTAGCGGGGATCGTCGGGGTCCGTATAGCCGCCGTAGAGGTAGCAGTCTTCCTGGGCGTTGTTGTTCTCGTACCCGCGCCAGAACGAGAATCCCCCACGACGTTCGGGCGGAACGTAGTGCTCACTCGAGTTCGATCCGTCCAGATGCCACTTGCCGATCCAGGCGGTATGGTACCCGGACTCGCGGAACGCGCCGGCGATGGTGGGGGTGGAGGGGTCGAGTGCAGCGGGCGTGCGGTCTACGCCGTTCTGGTTCGGATAGGCACTCGTCAGGAGTGATGCGCGAAACGGCGTGCACCACGGGGCGCCCGAGACCGCCGCGTCGAAACGTATCCCGCGCCGGGCGAGGTTGTCTATCGTCGGGGTCCTCACGTTGGGGTCACCGCGGTACCCGAACGAATGGGCGCGTAGCTGGTCCGCGATGATCCATACGACGTTCGGTCTTCTATTCGGGCGCGCGGCCCCGGAGCCTGTGTGCATACGGCCAACCTATCGCACCGGCGAAGGCGCTGCAAGCGGACGCGAGCGACTCTTGCGCAGCAGCCGCAACCGGGCTACGCTGTGGCCATGGAAAAACCACGCGATTATCTGGTCTGGATAGCAGACACCGAGTTCAAGGGGAAGTCGTTCAACGGCCCGTCGCTCGTCGAGACGCTGCAGTCGCTCACTGCCGAAGAGGCGACGTCGACCGATACGTACGAGGGGTACAGCGCCTGGGCGGTAGCGTTGCACGTACTCTACCTCAAGTACTCGATCGGCAAGGAACTCGGCGCGACGCTTCCGGCCTACCGCTACGAGGAGAACGGATGGCCTTCGCTGCCGGAGGACCGGAGTCAGGCGGCCTATGAGGCGATGATCTCCGAGCTCGAAGCGTTCCACGCCGCGGTGATGGATGCGTTCAGGAATGCGTCGGTTGAGAAGCTCGAGTCACCCATGCCCGGATGGAAGATTTCGCTCGGGCGCGCGTTCGCCTGGCTTGCGTCACACGACACAAACCACAATACGCAGATCCGCAACATGGGGCTCGCCTCGCTGAAGGAGCGATAGCCTCGTGCAGCCTGCCTTCCTGCCCGATCTCACCGTCTGGTTCGCACGGAACAGCGAACGCATGACCCTGCCGGATGAGGTAGCTGGACTCGACCTGCCCGGAGTCTGCTCGGCGCTGGAGACACCTCTGTGGCAGCCGGCGCGCGGATGGAAGCGCAGTACCGGATCGGTCACGGTGGAGGAGACCCGTGAGGGTGACGGGCGAGTCGTCCGCTATCACACGGAAGACGGCGCCGAGTTCGTCGGGCGCTGGGAGGTCGGCCCCGACGGCGACCTGTGGCAGACCGAGTACCCGGTGAAGAGCGAAGCCGACCTCAGGCTCGCCGAGGAGCTCTCAGAGCAGGAGACGATCGAGGCGGACGGGGTGGCGATTGAGCAGGCGGTCGGGTCGGTCGGCGCGGGGGTTCTCGCGATCGAGCTCCCCATGCGACCGTTCTCGCGACTCTTGCTCGAGATGCTTGGGTTCGGCGACGGGTTCTTCATCCTGATGGACGCCGAGGAACGCATCCGCCAGATCGTCGCGCGGGCCGAAGAGTCGTACCTCGCGGGCGTCACGAAAATCGCCGATGCCGTCGCCGCCGCGCGCTCGTCGCACGCTTCGGGCGCAGACGCAGATGAGCCGGCCTTCTCGTCCGCCTACTCACCGGACAACCTGGACGGGTCGTTTCTCACGCCCGACTACTTCCGGGACTACCTGATGGCCGGGTACGCGTCTTCGGCTTCGCTCCTGCGGGAGGCCGGGCTGCGCCTTACGGTGCACGCAGGCGGACCGGTGGGCTCGCTGCTCGGACTCATCGCCGAAGCGGGGGTCGAATGCGTCGCCGGGGTGTGCGGGCCGCCGCAGGGAGACGCGACGATCGGGGAGGCGCGCGCGGAGGTGGGGGAACAGATGATCCTCTGGGGCGGAATCCCGCAGGACGCGCTTCTCGCGTCCACTTCGGAGGATGATTTCAACGCAGCCCTCGAGCAGGCGATAGCCGATGCCGACGACCGGACGATCGTCGGTATCGCAGACCATGTACCGGAGGATGCGCTGTGGAGCAGAATCCGCGAGTGCGCCGCCGCCTTCACCGGCCGCCAAGGTCCGTAGCTCCAGAGCCACGGGCTTCGGAAGGACCTGTCAGAAGCTCCCTCCACCTACGGAGGCGCTCACGCTCATCGTGAGACGATTTCCCTCCGGCGCAAACTCGTCACCGTCGTCTCCCAGGTTGATGGGAGAACTAAGCATGAGCGTGATGCGGTTGAAGAGCGTACCGGAGACCGAGGGGACCAGGATGCTCGAGCGATCGGTGTGGTTCCTGATCCAGAGCAGACCGACGCTCAGGTCCGACTCGAACAAGTCAACGAGCTCGCCGCTGAGCACGGTGTAGTGCCTGCCGGTGGTCGCGAGATCTTCCCTGCTGATCGTGCCGTCACCGAGGAGCACACCGATCGCGTCGCGGTTATCCGAGATCACCGACGAATCGCCGTAGCCCTCCCCGTTGAAGAAGTACTCACCGGTTGCGCGAAACCCCCAGGTCGATTCGGCAGCGCTATAGGTGTACCGCAGCCCTGCCATGGCGCTCACGAAGAGCTCATCGTCCGTCTCGCGGACGGACAGCCCGGGGAACCCCTCGGACTCCTCAACGAGCACCCGCTCGGATCCGTAGCGGAGCACCGCCTCACCGAGCAGATCGAGATCGCCCAAGCTGTGCGTGACCGCAACCATCGCAGCCGGCGCCGCTTCGCGCTGATAGAAGGCGCCCAAGGAGACCTCGCCACGCCCCAGGACGACCTCGCCTCTCGCGGCAATCCCGGGGTCGAGAGGTTCCGGGTCCACGAGGTCCGGAAGCAGGAGATAGAGGTCGGCATTGTTGATACCCGCCGGTACGCTTGCCCGAACAGCGACTCTGCCCTTGCGCTGGAGGTCGGGATCGACGCGCATCGTCGTCCGGGGGTTCAGCAGATCTGCTGGGGTGAAGAACGTCCCGACACCCCAACCGAGCGTCTGCAGCCCTCCCCGGAAGTAGACTGCGTCCTGCCAGGTGAAATCGCTGAAGAGCTCATCCACGCGGATGACGTCCTGCAGGTTCCGATCCTGTGCCTCAGGGTCGTCGCCGTCGGCCGAAGCCGTCTCGAAAGGGTAGGAGACGGTGACCTGCCCGTAGACCCTGAAGTCACGATCCGGTCGCGCGTCGAAGAAGAGCTGCGAAGAGAGCTCGGTGGAGAGCGAGAACTCGTCTGCGTCGCGGTAGCGCACCTCACCTTCGAACGCGTCGTCCCATACCCCCGCGGCCTCCACGTCGAAACGGAAGCGCCCGCCGATCTCTACAGCCTCCGACACGAGAAGGGTTTCTTCGAGGCCGCTCGTTGTCTCCTGCGGTTCGGAAACGAGGCTTTCGCCGAACAGGTCATCGTTATCGTCCGCGTGGCCGATGGCGGCGACAAGCGCGAACGCGACAAAAATCAGTACCGGTTTCATATGCACTCTCTATCGGCTCACGCGTTCGACGTAGGCCCGCGTGAAGACGTTGTCCGGTATGGAATCGACCGAGATCTCCGTGAGGTCGATCCTTGTCTTCTGGCCGGCAACAAGCTCATCGACGAAGATCATCGTGGAGGCGATATACGTTCCCTCGATGTTTGTGTACGAGGGAAAGAGCGAGGTCCGCATGAGCCGTCCGGTCTCGCTGTAGTTTTCGACTTTCAGCGGCAGACTGGGCTCTTTCGCGACCCAGAGCCTGCCCCCGGCGTAGGTAACCTCTCTGCTCACGGCCTCCAGATCGAGGATGTAGACGTCGTGCCTTCCGAGCCGCCCCTCGTTCACGGCCGTCACCCGATAGTCCTGCGCGTACGAAGAGGTCTCAAAGTCCGAGTTCCTCGCGTCGGTCTGGGAAAACTGCTCCTTCATGGATGTTCGAGAGAAACGCCTGCTCTCGGGGTC
>SLST01000415.1 GCA_007130265.1 Spirochaetales bacterium | reverse complement strand
TCGACGAGTACGGCGAGCTCCTTGCCAACCTCAACACGTACGTGACCGAGAGCTTCGCCCGGTTCGTAACCGGCGATCTCCCGCTCACTGCCTGGGACAGCTTCCAGGCGGAGGTCCGGGCGATCGGCGTCGACCGCCTCATCCAGCTGACCGAGGAAGCGTACCGCCGCCAGTACATGCAGTAGGCATCCCATCACTCCACGTCGGCGGGTCGCAGGACCCGCCGACTACTTCATCACCGTGCACGGAAAGCTACGCCTGCTCACGAATCCGGAACGAAACTCCACACGATTCTGGCGCGCCGTTGACGAATCCTTGACACGCCGGGCCTATCCTTGGGCATAGCAAACTTCAGAGGAGGAGAAGTATGAAGAAGCTATTGCTGCTGTTGATCGTCCCGATGGTGCTCGGAGGCGCCTTCCTCGTGGGCTGCGAGCCGATTGAGGATGGAGACTTCCCGCAGGAGCAGCCCATCCAGTAGCGGGCTCTCCAGGGACATCCACGCGGGGCTGCTTCGATTGCCGGGGCAGCCCCGTCGCTTCCTGCACATCTCGCACTCATTGCCATAGCCGGCGGCCTGAAGTAGGTTGAACACAGGTTGGCCGGCGAATGACGGAGCATCACAAAGCACCTGCCGTGTCCCGGACCGCGGGCCGGCGACTATTTCTGATCATGCTACTGTCACTCCCCCTGTCCGGGTGCTACATCATCAGTCAAGGGGCTCACTTCATCTCCGACCAGCTCCGGGCCCGGCCCACGGGGCGCGCGGCCGAACGCTGGCCGCAGTACGCCGAGTTCATTATGGACACCGAGGCGATACGGGAATTCGGGATCCGTTCCATGGGCCTTCGCGATACGAAGAGTTACACCACCTTCGTCAGGACCGACCACGGCCACCTCGCCTACGTCGTTTCCGCCGCGAGACCCACGAGCTTCGAACGTCACCTCTGGCACTATCCGGTCGTCGGCGCCATGCCCTACAAGGGCTTCTACCGGGAGACGGCAGCCCTGCGCGAGGCGCGGCGCCTCGAAGCGGCCGGGTGGGAGACGATGACGCGCAGAGTGGGGGCGTTCAGCTCGCTCGGCTACTTCGTCGACCCGCTCTACTCGTACATGAGCATCTACCCGCCGGAGCGCATCGCCTCGCTTCTCCTGCACGAGATGACCCACGCGACAGTCTGGGTCTCGAACGACGTGCCGCTCAACGAGGCGATCGCGAACTTCGTAGGAGATCGGGGAGCCCTGGCATACCTCGCGCACCGCTATGGGACCGACAGCCCCATCTTTGAAGACGCGATCCGGCGCCAGTCGGAGCGGGCGCGTTTCACGCAGTTCATGCAGAGCCTCGCGAGAGAGCTTGAGGCGCTCTACGAATCGGGCCTTCCGGAGAGTGAAGTCCTGGAGCTGAAGACGCAGACGATCGCGGCACAGCGCGCGCGGTTGGCCACGTACTACGACGAGTGGTTCTCGGGCGAGGCGTACCGGTGGCTTCTCGAGCGAGAGATCAACAACGCGTACGTCGACCTGTACCGGACGTATAACGACGACACGCACCTCGTTGAGGCGCTATATGAGTCGGTGGACGGCGACCTTCGCTCGCTGCTGACCACGCTCGCCGCGATCGAGGATTCGCTCCCGGCCGGACGGACGCTGCGCACCGCCCTGGAGAGCCGCATGCGCCACTACGCTCAGGACGAGGAGGAGGTGGTGTCGCTTCCTGAGCCGTAAGCCTCCATCTCACTTCGAATGGCGCGCAGGACACGATCCGGCAGGCGACGATGCCCGCGCAGGCCGGCCGGCGTGATCTGTCCGACGGCGAGGGCGAAGAGGTCGTTGTTCGCGACGACGGAGTTCGGCGGCAGATCGAGCTCACGGGCAAACCGGTCCCGGACCTCGAACAGGCGTCGGAACTGCTGTTTCTCGTCCCGCCTCAACCGGCGGAATCGGTTCGACCGGAGGACCCCCGGCTCGCGGTGAATATCCGGCTCCCGCTCCTGCCGTCTGCGGTTCTCTTCGAGATACTCTTCCATGGCGCCTGCCGCCTCGAGCTTCGCAAAGAGCGCGTCGCGCAGCTCGAACAGGTATCGCACATCCCGCGCGGCGTAAGCGAGCGCCTCGGGATCGATCGGGCGGCGCGTCCAGTTGTACTGCTGGAACTTTTTTTTGCTCCCGGCATCCGGCATACCGAGCATCTCTGCGAGCACCGACTTCAGGTCCTGCCTCTCGAGCCCGAGAATCTCCACGGCGGGCTTGAGGTCGACGATGGAGCGCACCGCGATCCCGTGGGCCTTCGCAAGCAGGAGACGGTCGCTTGCCGAGTCGTAGGTGATCTTCTCGATTGCCGAGCTCTCGAGCAGCTCACCAATCGCCTGGATTGACGTGGTGAACGGGTCGACGACTACCTCCTCCTCACCGTCGAAGAGCTGGAGCAGACAGAATCGCTCTCCGTACACGTGGAGGTTGAACTCCCCCTCGAGATCCATCGCGACTGTCTGCACTCCGCGAGCGCGCATCCGCTCGAGACAGTCGGCGAACTGGTCGTCATTCTGAACGTAGGTGTAGGTGCTCATTGCCGCTGCAGACTACCACGGAACGAAGGAGAGTCGCACGGTCGTGCCATCGTCATCGGAATCGACCTCGACCGTGGCGTCGAGCTGCTCGGCGGCGCTCATCACGAGACCTGCGCCGAGAGTGCGCGACGAGCGGTAGTCGAATCCTTCGGGCAACCCGCGCCCGTCATCGGCAATCAGCAGGCGTACTCGCGACTGCGGCTCCATGCTCGCCTCAACGGTCAGCCGCCCGCGGTCGCGGCCGCGAAAGGCGTGCTTGATCGCGTTCGAGACGATCTCGGTCACGAGGAGACCGCATGGGATCGCCTGCTCGAGCCCCAGGCGAATCGGGTCGGTTCTGAAGGCAACGTCCAGATCCCGGGCTCGGTACAGCTCGGTCAACCGGGAGACGAGGTTTCTGAGATAATGGTCCAGATCGATCGCGGTCAGATTCCTGTCGGCGTACAGGTGCTCATGAACGAGCCCCATCGAACGAACCCGGCTCTCAGCCTCAATCAGGTGCTCGACGCACGCCTCACTCCGCGCGTGCATGGCCTGCATCCTCAGCATGCTCACGATGATCTGGAGGTTGTTCTTGACGCGATGATGTACTTCCTGCAGCAACGCCCCACGCTCGGAGACGGCCGCGGCGAGACGAGTCTCCGTGCGTTTGTGCTCGGTCATGTCACGGACCACGCCGAGATGACGATGCGGCATGAAGTTCGCCACGGCCGACACCTCCGCGTTGATGCGCCGGTCGCTGCTATCGATGAGGATGAGCTCGGTGCGGAGCGAGCCCGATGAGATCATCGCCGCCCACTTCCGGCCGGTCAGTGAGGTCCCCGCGTTGTTCTCGTCCTCGTCCGCGACGAACCGGGAGAACTTCGATCCGAGCAGGTCCCCACGCTCGCAGGCGAGAAGCCGGCACCCGGCCGGATTGACGTCGACGATCCTCCACTCGTCGTCAACGACGAACATGCCGTCTTCGGCGCCGGTGAACAACGCCGCAAGCTGAGTCCCGCGAGCGGCGATCTCCTCTCTGGCTCGTGCGTTCGCGACCGTCTCTGCACAATGAGCCGCGAGCACCCGCAGCATTTCGCGCTCTTCCGGGAGCAAGAAGCCGTCCCCGGGGTCGGAGATTGTCGCCTCAGCGAAAACCTCGATCTTGCCCATGGCGACGCCGTCGGTAGACTCAATGACCTGTACATACGGGAGGCCTGCGGCCCGGAAGGGCACGCTCTCATAGGCACTCGCACCGACCGTGACCCGAGCGAAGGACGTGGAGGGAAACCGGAGGGCGGAGGGAAGGAGGGTCACGACTCTCGTGAGAAACCCTTCGATCCCGGCGTCCGGGTCTTCGCAAGCCCCGGAGACCAGACTGAGGTACGTCAGCTCTTTGACCCGCTCTTCCAAGGCTGAAGTGGTAGCACGCAGAAGCTCGTCCGTCGAGCGGTCGGTCGTCGTGTCGCGGACGACGCTTACCACGCCCTCATACGCGTCACCGGCGCGCCCGATCGGCGTCACCGTGATGTCGGCGATGAAAACATCCCCACCTTTGCGCCGCATTGGGTACTCGGCTCTATACGGACGACTCTCTCTGAGCGCTCGTTCGCTCGCCTCACCAAAACGCCGGAAGTGGCCATGGTCGACGTGCAGAAACTCGGTTGTACGACCCCTGACTTCGGCCGGCTCATACCCGAAGATGCGCACCATCGCGTGGTTGCAGAGCATGACCTGCCGGGTCCGGCGACTCACGGCAAGAACCGCGTCGTCGATCCCCTCGAATATCGCGTCAACGAGGGCCGAGCCGGACACGGACTCGTCGGTATCGGGGAAAACCCGATTCGCACGCGGCTCTCCTGACCGGTTCTTCGTCACGGAACAGACTCTACCACGTCAGGCGACGGGTTCCATGTGATCCCGCTACGCTGTACTCGCTTGCTCCCCGGTCGCGGTCCCAATGAGCGCGAGGATACCGCCAAGGCCGATCGGTATTGACGTGATGAGCGAGATGAAACCGATCTCGAGCACGATCAGAATGCCGACGGCGCTCGCGAGGAGCAGCACCCCGCCGAGAAGCCCGGACCGGGGCGCTATCGCCCCGCCTACCAAGGCGGCGATTGGAAGGGCGAGACTCAGTACCTGGCGCATGACCGACCCTTCGATTCCGAGCGTCTGGCCCAGATCGCCCAGGAAGAACGAAGCGACCCCGATGATGAGCGCGATCGCGCCTCCGACGATGCCGAGTATTGCCGAACCGGTTTTCATACTACCACCCCCTCACGAAACCCATGATCAGTGCGACCACGAGCAAAACCAGGAACAGGAAGAACAGAATACGTGCAATCCCTCCCGCTGCAGCCGCGATCCCGCCAAAACCAAATACCCCGGCAACGATCGCGACGACCAGGAAAATCAATGTCCACCGAAGCATGAAGGCCTCCGGGTGCAAATAAGCAAGATCCGCGCCAATGTGGTTCAGGGTCGTGTGACGGCGCGCGAGACGCCTTTCGGGTAAGAATTGCCGTGTCAGAAGGAGACGCGTCTCGCGTGCCGCCCGGCCCGCTCAATACCGGTTGGCCTGCCCCCGCGTAGCAACCTGTGCTCGGGAGAGATCCGATTCCCGCAAATCGTTGGCATTCCCTGAAATGGAGACCGAGCCGATCACTGTTACTCGGCTCACCGTGTTCGCGTTTCGCTGGACGACGACGTCGCCTCGTATGATCGTCCTGCCTGTTCCCGCTCCCGTGATCGTCGCGTCACTCGATCGGACAGACAAGCCCCTGCTCGACAATCGCCCGGAGCCGCGCCTCGCCTATCCCCCGGATGCGGACCAGCTCGCCCAACGACCGAAACGGACGAAGGCTCACGATCTGTTGCGCGCGCTCCTCGCCTACGTGGATTATCCGGGAGAGCTCTTCAACCGGTGCGGTGTTGATCTCAACGCATGCGTCCGAATCGCCGGTCTCGCGGCGAGACTCAGTCGTCACCCTGTAGGACGTCCCGTCCGTCACTATCGTCACCGTGCCGTGATGATCGGTCCCGTAGACCGCGGCGCCCACAATGTCCCGCGCCCGAACGATCACCTCGTCGTGGGGATGGCCGTAGGGGTTGTCGGCCGCAGCCTGGTAGACGACGGCCTGCGGGGAGACGGCCCGCAGGAACTGAAGCGAAGACGACGTTCGCGAGCCGTGGTGGCCGAGCTTGAGCACGGTGGAGGCAATCCCCATCCCGCTTCGGATGAT
>SLST01000476.1 GCA_007130265.1 Spirochaetales bacterium | reverse complement strand
CTGTTCGCGCACACTGAACCCGTTGAACTTGGGCAGCATCGCCTCGCACACGATCGCATCCGGAACGATCTGCGAGATGATCTCAAGTGCGTCCTCGCCGTCTTCGGCAACAAGAACGGAGAATCCGCGTTCGTCGAGCAAGCGCGTCAAAGTCTCCAGGTACGGGGCGTCCGGGTCGGCGATCAGCACGGTCGCTCCGGAGGAGAGCGACGCCGCACCTTCCGGATCGGATGCGCACACGGTGTTCATTCCTCCTGATCGGGCGACTGCAAGTCGCGCTCCGGCCATGTCGAGGAGCCGATTATCGACACCGGCGTCGTTGTTAGCAGTTTCGCCGGCGAGTTCGTCGGCGACCGCGAGTCCGATCGAGACCGTGAGCTGTTCGAGGAACATCGACGACTCTGCCGTCGCCTTGCGTATCTGCTCGGCGATGCCGGCGGCCTCTTCGCGTGACGCCCCCGGTAGCAGACAGGCGAACACGGGACCGCTGAGCTTGTACGCCTGGCCGCCGCCGGCCTGCCGAACCGCGTGGTGGTTGCGCAGGAGGTACGAGACGGTGTACAGCGCATCATCTCCGCCGGACCGACCGTACCGGCGGTTGATGCGCTCGATATTGTCCACCGAGATCAGAAGGAGTGCGTACCGAGCTTTGGCGTCTGAGTCCGCCCGATCCCGTAGCTCCGAGCGCAACGAGTCTTCGCCGGGGAGCCCGGTGACCGGCTCCGAGTCGCTTCCACCGACTTCGACTGCTCCTTCATCATTCACGGGATGAACGGGCGTGTCGTACTCGCCCTTTGCTTCGGTCGTGCCGGCCAGTCGACGAAGCCCGTCCGGCACCGGAAGCCCGGCCTCGACCGAGAGCCGAGCCATCAGGGTTCGGATGAGGGTGAGCGAGGGCGGTGTGAGCCATGCCTCGATCTTCTCGTGCAGCTCCGACCACCGTGTTTCCGGTGGACCTGCTGATGTCGCATTGGTGTACCCCTGCTCGAGGTCGGGGCGAGCGGTCTGTGCCGCCTGGAAGATCCCTGCCGCAGTCTCCTCGCCAAGGAGCCCCGCGATCCGCAGGTAGAGCCGGTAGAAGGCGAGGGCGGGGTCCGGGCGACCGCGATCGAGCGCGAATACGGCGTCGATGAGGCGGCGTCCTCCCACAGCGAGCCGTCCGTACGCCGGTCCAATCTGAGAGACCTCCCGGCCATCGTCAATGGGCTTGAGCACGATCCTCGCGTCGAGGCCGAGAGTAAAAGCGTCGGTGTAGGCGCGAACCGACTCCCGGCGCAGCACAGGCTTGTCGGAGGTCTTTCCCCTCCCGACCGATCCGAAAAACGCCCCGGTGAACAGCGTCTGCGAACGATCGTGATACGCGAGCAGCGCCCCCGGCACCGTTGGTCGACCGGGACGCACGATCGACACCCGGCCACCCGTTCCGAGCGGCACCGTGCCGCCCGTGTCGTTGGGCGACCGAATCTGCCACCGGTCGAGTCCGGTTTCGCATACGGTTGCGAGCGTCCAGTCGAGGATCACGGCACGATGACGGGAGAGTCTCGCAAGGGTATCAAGCCCGCTGAGGCATCCGGCGCACGGCGCGAGCACGAGCGCAAAGAGCCATGCCTCGGGGTCGATCTGCGTTCTGAGCAGCTCGAGGTGACGCTCGAGGTGCCACTGTGGCCCTGGATCGACGAGAACCACGCGGTTCTCACCGCGGATAAGGTACGAGGTCACGTCCGGCCTCAGCTCTTCCCCGGGGGAGTTGAAGACCTGGACGGTCGTATCCGCGCTGCTATTCGGCATGGTATCCACGATTGTACCCATCGCTCCTCCTCCGGGCAATCTCCCTGCCCTGCTATGATGACGACGAGGCTGGTCCCATGCAGATGATCCCGATCCGGGTGGAGTGCTATTCCGGGTACAGGGCCGACGAACAACCGCGCGCAGTTCATCTCGCCGGCGAGCGGCTTGAGGTCGACGATGTCGTGGACCGTTGGTATCAGGGCGGCATCGCGACTCGTCCGCGATCTACCGACTGCGAACACTGATCACGATGAGGAACGGCTCCAACGCCTGCCTGGACACATGCACGAAGTGCTCTCCTAGACTTATCGTGTCGTCAGTCAGCGGTGAAACCCAGATCCGCAATTCGTCACGCGCCGGCTCATCGTGGTGAACGACCATCGATCCGTCGTCGAGTCGCTCCAGGTGCTCGCCGCTGCCCCACGGCAGGCCGGGGCCGAACGAACGGAAGGTCGTGCTTACCGGCTCGAGGCCTCCGTCGTCCGTTACTCGAAAGCGACCGGTAACCCTCGAGTTGCTCACCGAATGCGTGTAACTGAGGTCGAAAACGTCGCCGGGATCGGTTTTCGCGGCGAGGATCTCGGTGCCACTGCCAGGCGCAATCACGACAAGCTCGTGAACGAGAGGCTCATGCCCCCGCCGCCGGAGTCCCCAGAGGCCTAAGCCGAGCGCGATGGCGAGAAGAGCCAGACCGCCGGCGACGAGTAGCGACTTCGCTCGTCGCGTGCCGGGTCTCAGGTCTTGGCCTCCGCCCCAAAGACGCCGGCGGGTCCAGGCGTCGCTCCCGGAGCGGTTCGTTTCACGACCATACGCTGGTGCAGGTAAACCCCGGCAAAGGCCACGATGCTTGCGGCGTCGGTGATCAGGCTCGGCCAGACCATGGCAACGGCGACCGCGAGCAGAACGGCCGTCTCCCAGAGCGAGAGCCTCGTGATGAGCCACCGCTGGATCACGGCAGAGAAACAGAAGATGCCGAAGAGAGAAGTGCCTCCCACGAGGATCGCCTCGTACCACGTCGTGTCGATCAGCAGGAACTGGGTGTTGTACACGAACATGAACGGCAGGAAGAACGCGCTCAGGTCGAACTTGAACCCGAGGAGACCCGTCTTGATGGGATTGGACCGGGCGATCGCCGCGGCCGCGTAGGCTGCAACCCCCACAGGCGGAGTGTCGTCCGCGAGTATCGCGTAATAGAGGATGAAGAGATGCACCGCAACCACCGGAAGATTCGGTTCCACCGTCAGGATAGCCGGCGCGACGAGCGTCGCCATGACGGCGTATTTCGCGGTTGTTGGAAGTCCGAGCCCGAGCAGGATGGACAGGAGTGCCGCTCCAAAGAGCAGGACGAAGAGGTTGTCTCCCGCCACGACTGAGAAGAGGAGGGTCATTCCCATGCCCAGACCGGTCAACGTGACCACTCCCACGATGATGCCGGCACAGGCACACGCGACCGCAATACCCGACATGCTCTTCGCGGCGCTGTCGAGTCCGCCGATGAAGTCGTCCCAGAACCCTCGCGCCTGATCCAGAAGCGAGGAGGCCAGGGTCGACTCTCCGCTCCTGAGGTCCGCGACGAGACTTACCCCGCGCTTCACCACGATGATCCCCAGGACGACGAGGATCGCGATGAACCCGGCCGTGAACGGCGTGAGACGCACGATGAGCAGGTAATACACGAGCACGCCCACCGGGATCCAGTAGAAGATCCCGCTGAAGAACGTTCGCATGAACGGCGGAATCTCGGCCTTCGGCATCGGCTTCATCCCGGTCTTAGCTGCCTGCAGGTGGACCATGCCGAGCAGTCCCGCGTAGCTGATGATCGCCGGCAGGACGGCCGCGGCCGCGATCTGCCAGTACGGAATTCCGGTAAACTCGGCCATGATGAAGGCCGCTGCTCCCATGATGGGCGGCAGGAACTGGCCGTTCGTCGAAGCCGCGGTTTCCACCGCTCCGGCTGCTTCCGGACTGAAACCGGAGTCTTTCATGGTGGGGATCGTGATCGAACCGGTCACAACTGTGTTCGCCACGGAGCTCCCCGAGATGCTGCCCATGAAGCCGCTCGCAAGCACCGACGCCTTGGCCGGCCCGCCGCGGAATCTCCCCAGTATCGCGAAGGCAACGCGCACGATATAGGTCGCCGCTCCGGACGCCTGGAAGAACGATCCGAAGAGTACGAACGCGAAGACGAACGTCGACGACACGCCAATGGGTATCCCGAAGATCCCCGAGTTCGTCAGGTAGAGCTCGTTGACGACGCGCACGACGCGATAGCCGCGATGGCCGATCAGATGGGGAAGGTACTGGCCGACGAAGGGGTATACCAGAAAGACAATCGTCACGATTGGAAGGGCGAGTCCGAACGCGCGGCGCGCCGCCGCGAGCACGAGTACCGTTGCGATCGCACCCATCCACACATCAAGCGGAAGCGGCGCTCCCACGCGGTTCACCAGGTCGCGGTAGAAGACGAACACATAGATGATCGTTATGAAGCCGAGGATCGCGAGGACGACGTCGTACCACGGCACCGCGTCGTAGCCGTCGGTCTTCTTACGATTGCGCGGGTAGTAGAGGAAACAGAGCGCAAGGCCTCCGGCAAGGTGCGCCGAGCGCTGGAGAGTCGAGGTCAGCAGACCGAACCCGAGCGTGTAGAAGTGAAAGAGCGACCATGCGAGACCTACGAGGAGCATGATCACCCCCAGGACACCGCCCGGCGCACGGACCTGGCCCTCGTCGCTCAGTTTGGTGAGGTCGGGTGTCGTACCTTTATCAACAGCGGTCTGATCGCTCAAATGCCGTCCGCCTCAGAGTAGAGCGGGTGCAGGCGCGGCCCGCACCCGACTGTGGTCAAAGATGGGCTGTGGAGAGCGCCGACGCCCTACCGCATCCCCTGTTCCTGGAAGAACCGCTCCGCGCCCGGGTGCAACGGAATCGGCATGCCGTCGAGGGCTGACTCGAGCGTGACCAGACGTCCGGCCTGATGCGCCGAGTGAATGACGTCGAGGTTCCCGAAGATGCCGGCGACGAAACGGTAGATCACCTCCTCCGGGATGTCCTCGCGAGCGACGACCATCGAGACTACCGCTATTGTGCGGGCCTCGCCGACCTGGTTGTACGTGTCCGCCGGGATCGTCGCGCGGGCGTAGAAGTCCTCCATCGCCTGCAGCCGGTCAGCGTACTCGCCGTCGATGCTGACGACCGTGATCCGCTGGGCCACCGCGAGATCAGCGATCACCGACGCGCCGATTCCCACCGTGAAGAAGGCGGCGTCCACACGGCCGTCGCGCAGATAATCCGCGGCTTCTCCCGCTTCGAGCCGCTCAGCCGCCGCGAGGTCCCCTTCAGTGAGACCCGCTGCCTCGAGTACCTGGAGCGCATTGACCTCGGCACCGCTCCCGAGTGGCCCAACCGCGACACGCTTTCCGGCGAGGTCCGACGGCGTCCTTATCCCTGCGTCCGCTCTCGCAACGAGCTGGACGGGCTCCGGATAGAGCGTGAACAGGCCCCGCATATTGGTGACAGGGCTTCGCTGGAAGTCCTCGCGCAGCAGACCATTGTACGCATAATACGCGACGTCGTTCTGGACGATGGCCAGATCCAGGTCGCCGCTGCCGATCAGGTTGCTGTTGACGACCGACGCTCCCGAGGACTCGACGGTCAGGCTCAAGTCGTCTATGTGCGCGTGTGCGACGCGCGACATCGAGCCTGCGAGCGGATAGTACACACCGGTAACCCAACCGGCTCCCATGTTGAGCCTCTGCGGACCGGTGTCAGCCTCGCCCTGTCCGCGTGCCATGAGTCCAGTGGTCCCGAGGACGACTAGCATGGACCCGATTGCCACAGTCATGAGTCTTCTTTTCATGATTCTCCCCTTTCTCTGCCCATGCCGTAGCGAAAGGCAGAGCCAAAATATTATACATTGTATGTGTATGCACGGCAAGTGCATGTTTTTGCGCCAAGTGCCAGCCCTCTGACGATCGTCGTTGACCCCGCCAGGGACAGTCGGTACGCT
>SLST01000221.1 GCA_007130265.1 Spirochaetales bacterium | reverse complement strand
CGGTGCGACCGTGGTTGAAAAACTCGTTTCCCTTCCGGATGAGCACCGTGCGCTGCTGTGGGGACAGTCGTCCTGCAGGGCCCCGACTCGTCTTCTGGAAACCCGGAGCGGCCAGATCGTCTCGTAATGACGGCCATTTCTCGCCCATACTCGGCTATATTGTTCCCTTCGTCGACATCTCATCATCCGCGCTCGCGTAGGCTGCGCCCATCGCCTTCCCGAGTGCCTTGAACAGAGCCTCCGCCATGTGGTGAGCGTTCTCACCATACCGGCACTCGAGGTGCAGAGCGCATTGAGCTCCCATGGACAGACCGGCGAAGAACTCGCGCAGCAACCAGAGCGGAAATGAACCCGCGTGGCTCTGTGGGAGAGCCGCGCGGTAGATAAGCGTGGGGCGCCCGCAGACGTCAATCGTCGCCTCGGCGAGAGCCTCGTCCATCGGGATGACTGCGTGTCCAAAACGTCGAATCGACCCGCCCTCTCTGAACACCGTCTCGAGACACCTCCCGAGCACGATACCGCAATCTTCGACCAGGTGATGCGGATCCACATCGAGGTCGCCCGTGCCGTTTACCGACAGGTCGAATCCGCCGTGAAAGGCCATGGCGGCCAGCATGTGGTCGAAGAACGGCAGCCCCGTCGTGATACGTCCCTGCGGCGCTCTATCGAGATCGACCCCGATGATGATCTGGGTTTCCTTCGTCTTACGTTCAACACTCGCGCGTCTGCTCATGAGGGTCCTCTGTGAAGAGTATCGACCAGCGAATCGATGCTTCTGTAATGAAACTTGTAGTACGCCGGATTCGCCACGAGGACGACATCAACCCGCGTGAGTTCCTTGACGACTTCGAGTTGGTGCGCGCGAAGCGTGTTCCCGGTCTCCACGAGGTCAACGATGTACGGAGCAAGCCCGAGGACGGGTGCGAGCTCAACCGACCCGCCAAGCCTGACGACTTCTGCGGCTATTCCGTTTTGCTGGAAGTAGTCTCGCGCGAAGCGGGTGAACTTCGTCGCAACTCGAAGTCGGCCGGTGTACGAAGCGGGATCCAGGTCTTCAGGCGCGGCGAGGCACATGCGGGTCGAACCGAAGGGCATCTGCATGAGCGTGAAAAACTCGTACCCGCTCTCGTAGATGACGTCGGTGCCGCAGACGCCGAGCCCTGCGATTCCGTGGTGCACGTAGGTTGGCAGGTCGCTGTTCTTCACGAGCATGATGCGTATCGTCCCGCTTTCGTCGGTCGCGACGAGCTTGCGCGACTCGAACGTAATCGTGTACCCACGTTCGGCAAGGTACGCTTCGCTGTGCTCCTGCAGGCGGCCCTTCGGGAGGGCGAGGGTCAAAGGTTCACTCACAGGGAAACCACCATTCCTTCGGCCCTGAGTCGGCGCGCCTCAGCGAAGCGCTTGCGGAACGAGTCTCCCGGGAGATGCTGAGCGGTCGGGGTCGGGTGGCCGGTGCTCGATCCCCGTCGCGACTGAAGCCGCCTGAGCATCACCGAGAATCCGATCGACGGCGCATCAAACCCGAAGTGACCGAGCAGTCCGTCGTATCGCCCTCCGGAGGCAACCGCGTCTGCGGTGTCCGGGGCGTACGCCTGGAACACGACCCCCGAGTGGTACGCTTGACTGCCCACCTCCGAGAGGTCGATCCGTATCCGATTCGCGTAGCCGAGCGCCGCGAACTCTGAAGCGAGGAGCAGAAGGTGGTCGATCGCGGCGCGGGGGCCTGTTCCAAGGCCTTCACGGGCGGAGGCCAGACGGGCGAGCTCGTCGGCTGAACCTATGAACCGATAGAGCTCCAGGAGTCCGTCGCATTCGCTCGGCGACAGGCCTTCGTCGCGAAGTACGCTCTGCACGGTGGCCCAGTCACGGTGCGCCACGGCCGGCGCGAGACGATCACGCTGATCGTGCTCGCTCAACAGCGCGCGGTGCCCGATGTGGATCACGATGTCGGTTGCCCCCCACTGATCGAGCGCATCGAAGAGTAGCAGGACGATCTCGGCGTCGGCTTCCGGTCCGGTGGCTCCAATCAGTTCCGCTCCGACCTGGAAGAACTCGTTCTTCGATATGTCGTGGGCGTCCTCGTGTCTGAGGATCGTATCTCCGTAGTACGCGCGCACAGGCAGGTCTTCGGGTTCGAGCACGAGCCCCATCTGTCTCGCAAGGAAGAGCGTTATGTCTGATCTCAGCACCAGGAGATCGCCCGCGCGGTCGACGAGCCGGTAGGTGTCGCTCTCCCGATTGCGGTCGATCAGCTCGCGGTAGAGCTCGTAGAAGTCGTATACGGGCGTCTGCACCGGCAGGTAGGCCCAGAGCTCGCATCGGTCTTCGAATGCGCGCACGAGCTTCCGGTGCACATACGCCTCCTCGAGGTAAAAGGCTTCGGTTCCTTGCGGGAGATGCAGGTTACGGTGCGGCACGTCGGGCTCCTTTGCCCGGCCAATATACCAAAAAACAAGTTCCGCGTGATTACCGGGATGCGCGGTAGAAACGGACCGTGCTGCGTCCGTAGCGTCGCTCGTCGTCCTGGGTGACGTCTGCGGTGATGGCCGCCGGCACGGTCTCCTCAGCCGGATAGTGGATCAGCAGGCGGCCGTCCGGCTCGAGGAGATCTCCGGCGACGATCCGATGCAGCAGATCCGACTTGTAACGATAGGCAAAAGGCGGGTCGAGATAGATCAGATCGTAGCGGTCGGTGGCCCGCGAGACAAAAGCCTCCACGGGAGTGATCACCAGCCTTGGTCTCGGGCACGGGCTCTCCTTTGCGAGGGTGAGGTTGTCCACGATGCATCTCCGTTTGCCGCGGTCACGCTCGACGAGCGTGACGCGAGTGGCGCCGCGTGAGATGGCCTCGAGCGCCATGATGCCCGACCCACAGAAGAGATCGAGAAAGGAGCTGCCGTCGAGCGGGCCAAGGATGCTGAACAACGACTCGCGCATCCGATCCATCGCCGGGCGGATCGTCCCGGGCGGAACAGCGACGCGCCTGCCGGTAAGCGAACCACCGGTGATCCTCATGTGCTCTCCTCGGTCTCGGAGTACGAGAAGGGCGTGTGGCGGTTCATGGCTCTCGCGGCGTCGAGCGACTTCGCAAGCGGCACATGCGCAGGTCCGGTGAGAAACGGATCGACCTCGAGAATGTCGAACGCATCGGTGCGCGCTTCGTTCATGGTGCCCATGTCGCGGGCGAGCACTGCGATGCGCAGCCGCAGATACCCTGCCTGTTGAGTTCCGGCGATGTCCCCCGGGCCGCGGATCCTCAGGTCCTCCTCGGCGATTTCGAATCCATCGGTCGTCGCGTGCATCACCTTCAGACGTTCCTTCGCCGCGTCGGTGAGCTCCTCGGCGTACACGAGGAAACAGTAGCTCTGGTGCACACCCCGACCTACTCTGCCGCGCAGCTGATGGAGTGCGGCCAGCCCGAAGCGCTCGGCATGCTCGACGACCATGCACGTCGCGTTCGGAACATCGACTCCCACCTCCACGACACTCGTTGCCACGAGTACGTCGAGCTCACCCCGGCGGAACTGTTCCATCGTTTCGCGCTTCTGCTCGTCGGCGATCCGCGAGTGCACGAGACCCACGGAGAACTCAGGGTATACTTGGTCCTGAAGTGTCTGCCACATCGACTCGGCGTCCCGGAGCGCGAGCGCTCCGGTGTCGTCAATGCGCGGATACACGAAATAGGCCTGTCTGCCGGCGGCAAGCTCACGGCGGACAAACTCGTACACCTTCGCCTCGTTTCCATGTCGCGCGAGGTGAGTCTCAATCGGTCTGCGCCCGGCCGGCATCTCCCGGATCGAGCTCACCTTCATGTCACCGAATACGGTCAAAGCCAGCGTTCGAGGTATCGGCGTCGCGGTCATGAACAGGACGTCGGGTCGGCGCGCCTTCTGCAGGAGTGCGGCCCGCTGCAGGACGCCGAACCGGTGCTGCTCGTCGATAATGACATACGCGAGGTTACGGAAGGCGACGTCGGGGGTGAACACCGCATGGGTGCCGATCACCAGATCGACTGAGCCTGAGGCGATTGCCGTGATGAGCGGTTTGCGGCTCGAGGTCGAGATGGTGCCTGAAAGCAGCGCAACCGACACGTCGAGAGCCGCCGCAGCGAACAGCCGCGCGGTCGCATCTGCGTGCTGCCGCGCGAGGAGCTCGGTTGGCGCCATGAGGGCGACCTGGTGACCGGCCTCCACGACCATGAGTGCGGAGAGCAGCGCGACGATGGTCTTCCCCGAACCGACATCGCCCTGCAGCAGCCGTGCCATGGGAATCCCGGCCTCGAGATCCGTGACAATTTCCCGCATGACCGTCTGCTGGTCCGCTGTGAGTGCGAAGGTCAGATTCCCGGCGAGCCGATCGGCGAATCCCCGAGGGAGCGACCGGGGCGGTCGCGAGCTGCGTTGCCGTTCAGCGGAACGGATGCCGATCGCAAGCTGCAGGAAGAACAGCTCGAGGTAGACGAGCGTCTTCAGGCCTTTCGCGGGCTCATCGAGCGAAGCGGGCAGGTGTATCGCCTCCAGCGCCCTGGCGGTGGGCAGCAAGCCTCTTCGCTCGACGAGGCTGTTAGGCAGCTCCTGTGTGACGTTACGCCCGTAGCGTCTCACGGCCGCCGCTGTGGCTTTTCTGAGGTCACTCTGCGAGAGGCTGCCCGCAAGCGGATAGACCGGAAGGATCATCCCGAACTTCCGCGGCGCAGCTGCTGCGTCCTCGAACTCGAACGCGGTTGCCTGGAGGTCGCCGTAGCGGTGCGTGAACACGCCGTAGATCCGGATCGTCTTGCCCTCGGGCAGCGAACGTGCGAGGAAATTCCGTCCGAAGCACACGAGCACTCCAATGCCGGTCTCGTCGCGCACGTGCACCTTCAGCGTGCGTTTTTGGCCGCCTCCGACGTAGCTGTGCGCCACGACCTGTGCAACCGTGTTGACCGCCCGGCTCGGTTCGGCACCGGCGAAGGGTACCGGTGTTGCCCGATCCTCGTACTCGCGCGGGACGTGAAGCAGAAGATCACCGATCGTGGTGATTCCGAGCCGCGAGAGATCTTCGCTTCGCGTCGGCCCCACTCCGGGGAGATCGGTGACAGGCTGCGTGATCTCTGCGACGTGCATTTCCCTAGAAGGGCAACCCGCGCAGCACTCCGGTGAGAATCGCGATGACAAACCTGCCGAGGAGAATCGCTACGAAGTCGACCGCGATGAAGATGATGAGCGCGTTCTGGTAGTTGACAAGACGTCCTCGCGCGAGGGGAGTCACGACACGATGCACGATAGGTTCGAGGATCTGGTCTATCACGATCCAGAACCGCAGCGCGGTGTTGGCTCCAAAGAGTGACCCGAGCAGGCGGATGATGGCCAGGATGAGAAAGAGCGTCAGAAAGAAGAACACCGCGCTCGCGACCGCGCTGACAGTGATCGCGAGAATCGTGCCCAGCGTGATGGTGCCGACGTAGGCGATGTTGAGCGCGATGCTCCGACCGATCCAGAGTGTGACCAGTGCCGCAATGACCGACAGGTCGACACCGGCCAGGCGCAGGAAGTCGAACCGTCGAAACCAGTTGATGTAGGGATCCGTGATCCTTCCGAGCCAGACGGCTACCTGACCGTAGTCACCCGTCTGAAACCAGGTCAGGATGATCCTGACGAAGATCAGGAATGAGTAGAGGCTCAGCGCGAAACTGAGTATCTGCATGGTTACTCTGATGATGTCCATTCGTCCCCCAATTCTCTCCAGACCGACTGTACAAACGGATGCTGTTCGAGCTCGTGCAGTACGTCCGGGCGTCCCGAGACGAGTAGCTGGTTTG
>SLST01000042.1 GCA_007130265.1 Spirochaetales bacterium | reverse complement strand
CGGGCATCCGCTCGTCGAAGGGTTCGCGGAGCGCGACTTCGCCTTCTGGTACGATCCGGAACACGACTACATCGGCCCCGTCCTCGGCACCGTGATGCGTGCCGGTCCCGAGTGGAAGACCGTACTCGCATCCGGGGTCGTCTCGTGGGGCGCCGAGGGTGGGCCTGCGGCGGCGGCGCTCGAGCGCGAGGTGGGCAAGGGCAGAATCCGGATATGCCAGGTTGATCTCGCCGGGCGTACCGTCAATCCTGCCGCGCGTCTGTTCGCCCAAAGGCTGCTGTCGTAGGAGCCCGCGCTTGGGCGAACGGCAGTCGGTTGGTATACTTGCGAGAGGTGGAGCGATATCCATCGGGTACCGCCTGAGGAGAGATCGACTATGGCAGACATCGCGCGCTGGGCCGAGACCATCAAGGAATCGGTAGGGAAGGTCATCTACGGGAAGGACGAGGTCATCGAGAAGCTGCTCGTTGCGCTGCTGTGTCGCGGGCACGTGCTGCTCGAGGACGTTCCCGGGGTCGGGAAGACGATCCTCGCGCGGGCGATCTCCTCAACGCTCGGCGGGGAGATGCAGCGCGTCCAGTGTACCCCTGACCTCATGCCGGCGGATGTGCTCGGCGTATCGATCTACAACCAGCAGTCGGGTGAGTTCGAGTTTCGCACCGGACCGGTTATGACGAATCTTCTGCTCGTGGACGAGATCAACCGTGCGACGCCCCGGACGCAGTCGGCGCTGCTCGAGGCGATGGAGGACCGCACCGTGACGGTGGACGGCAACACCATGAAGCTGCCGCGGCCGTTCTTCATGCTCGCGACCGAGAATCCCGTGGAGTTCGAGGGCACCTTTCCCCTTCCTGAGGCACAGAAGGACCGGTTCTTCCTCTCGACGAGAATGGGGTATCCGGTGCACGCCGCGGAGAAGGAGATTATGGACTCTCAGCGCCGGATGACCCATCCGGTGTCCGATCTCACCGCCGTGACAAGCTCTGAGGAAGTGGTCGAGCTGCAGGGCGAGGTGACCTCGGTCGAGGTGGAGGAGCCGTTGCGACGATACGTGCTGTCTCTCATCGCCGGGACGCGCAGCGACGTGCGACTGAAGCTCGGCGCCTCGCCCCGCGCGTCGATGGCGCTCTACAAAGGCGCCCAGGCGCTCGCGGCGATTCGAGGACGCAGCCACGCGGAACTGCAGGACGTGCAGGACCTCGTGCCGTCGGTGCTGTGGAAGCGGATCAGCGTCAAGTCGGAGCACCTGCTGAAGGGGCTCACGGAGGAGAAGATCATCGAGGAGTTGCTCGATCGTATACCGGCCCCCGGTGCCGAGGCGTTGGTATGAGGCAGGGACGGTTCCCTACCGGACTGATCGTGGTCTTTCTCGTGCTCGCGTTCTTTCTGCTCTTCGCTCCGGTGCGAACCGTCCGCTATACTGCCGTCTTCTACATTCTCATCGTGACCGTCGCCTGGATCTATGCGCGGGCGCTGCCCTATGTAGTCACCGTCAGCCGCGTCAACACCGTCGAGCGCGGCATCAAGCTTCAGGACATCGAGCTCAGGCTCCGTGTCCGGAACCGGATCATGCTCCCGGTCCCGTACTTCACGATGGCCGACACGCACGGGCAGCTCTTTACGCGGTCGAACAGCTGGCTCATCACGCTGAAGCCGTTCGAGGAGCAGGTAGTCGGTTACACCGTGCAGGGACAGTCACGAGGCGAGTTCGAGCTCGGGCCGGTTACGCTGCAGGGGACCGGGGCCTTCGGGATGTTCTCCTGGCAACGTCGGTTCGCCGCGCCCGGAAGCGTCGTCGTCTATCCGACGATCCACCCGCTAAACCTGATCTACCGCCAGGGGTTGCCGTCCGGGAACCTCCACGTCGAGAACAAGATGTACGAGGACGTGACTCAGTTCCGATCGCTGCGCGAGTATGTCGCCGGCGACGACATGAAGCGGATCAACTGGAAGGCCTCGGCGAAGACCGACAAGCTCTTTACCATGGAGTTCGACTCGACGCTCTACTTCCCGGTGCTCGTCGTGCTCAACTTCTGCCGCGCCGACTATCCGCCTCGCCAGCGCGAGTCGCTGATCGAGCGCGCCGCGGAGGTCGCCGCATCGGTTCCCTTCTACTATGCGACGCTCAAGCAGGAGATCGGGTTCGTCTCCAGCGGCCACCTGCCCGGAGAGTCGCGGGCGGCAACCGCGCCGATCAAGGCAGGCTACGGCCACGCCCAGGGTATTCTCGAGCTTGTCTCCACGATCGTTCCGGGTGAGGGGCACGCGGATTTCAGCGAGATGCTCTACGAATCAGGCGTCGGTCTTCCCATGGGAACGAAGGTGATCGTCGTGTCACCGCCTTTTGATCGGCAGCAGGCCGACGTTCTGATCGCCGCGCAGCGCAGGGGCACGAGCATCCTCGTGCTGCAGATCGAGTCTCAGGTCGAGCGCACCGAAGACGAGCACTTCGCCGGCGCGCTGCAGGTGGTGCCGGTACGGCGCCTCGAAGGGGAGACGGTCCATGACTGACACGCGGCTGCGCTCCTATGTCCGGGTCGTGCATCCCTTTCTCTCGGTCTACCTGCCGTTCATGTTCTTCCTGATCGTATGCGAAGTGCTCGTCGGCGGCGTGTTCGCGATGTACGAGGTGGAGGTCTTTCCTCCCTTCTTTCCCGTCATCCTCCTGCTCGCGGGCCTTACCGAAGCGGTCTCGAGCAACCTGCTCGCGCGCTCGCGTATCTCGGGCATTACTCCTCGTCTGCGCGAGGCGTTTTTCGTTTTGCTCGTCTCTTTCGGGCTGATCCTGCTTCTCTACGGCGACCTCACCTCCGGAGACATCGATCTCTCACGGTTCAACATCTGGCTCTCGCTCATCGTCGTCCTCGGACAGTGGCTCTTCTCATTGCAGATTCACTCGCGGCTTCGTGAGCGCGAGCTCTTCCTCGGCTTCTTCGAGGGCAAGGACCCCCGCAGCTACGGCGACATCTACTCGACCTACAACCACGAGGCCGGACAGGCGTTCAAGGCCCTCGGCGGAGTGCGCAGGACGGTGATCGGGTTCATCGCGGTCGTGTTCGTGCTGCTGATCATCGCGACATGGGCGGTCGGTCTCGAGCTCGGCGGAGTCGAGCGGATGCTGTTCTTCGGCTTCTTCCTGACCTTCTTCTACATCACGTCTCTGCTCGAACGCTACCGCGACATGCTTCGTGTCCTGATGTCCGGGCACGCGGTTACTCCCGCGCACGCCCGCATCAAGAACACCACGATGCTGCTCATATTCGGCGTCGTCGCGGTCATCGCGATTCCCCTCGCCGGGCGCCAACCGTGGCTTCCTTCGAGCTACCTCGTCGCCTTTGGCGAGTGGCTCACCGACGTCACCCGATGGGAGTTCGAACCCGGTGAGGTGCGCGCCCCGGAGGTCGCTCCGGGACCCACCATGGACGACACCTTCGACCGGATGAGCGACTTCCGCGATATCATGGGGGAGCGGGACTCGGGGCCGGGCATCGCGAGGTACGTCGGGTATACGCTCCTCGGGCTCATAGGGCTCGGGTTCCTCGCCTTCCTGCTCATGCCGATCCTGCGGATCCGCGGTTCCGACCTCAACCTGCGCCAGGCGCTTTCGGAGTCGCTGCGTTCGCTCGTGACCGGGCTGAAGGCCGGGTGGGCGAAGCTCGTCGGCACGTTACGTCTCGCGGCGCGACAGGGACGACAGGTTGGCGAGTTCCTGACGCGCGAACGACGCGATCGCGAGAGCCGGGGTCAGGACGGCGCAACCGACCGGCGGCGGATTGACCGGCGAGAACGCAGGATCCACGGAAGGCTGATGAAGTCTTTCACGAAGTTCGTGCGATGGGCCGCGCGGCACGACGTGACGTTCGACCCGTCGATTGCGCCGCGCGAGTTCTCTGAGATGATTTCCCGCAAAGTGCCCGATCGACGGGGAGATTGCATGGAGATCGCCGAGCTGTTCGAGGAGATCGTATACTCGGACCATAGAATCGGCGAGGAGATACACGAGCGCTACCATGAGAAGGTGTCGGCCGTGGTGCGTGGGCGATGACGATGCGCGTCGGTTCACGGTCTGATACCATAGAGATGAAAGGAGAATGAAGTGCAGGACATCAGAGCATGGGCCGGGGCCGTGACCAATGCGGTCGGGTCGGTATTCTTCGGCAAGCCCGAACACATCGAACGGTTTCTCGTCGCCATCCTGTGTCGCGGGCACGTACTGATCGAGGACGTGCCGGGAGTTGGGAAGACTCTTCTCGCCCGCGCGATCGCCCGCGCGCTCGGCGGCAAGTTCAGCCACATTCAGTGCACGCCCGACCTTCTGCCGTCCGACGTCCTTGGCGTCTCGATCTACAACCCGAGAACCGGTGAGTTCACCTTTCGCCAGGGGCCGGTGATCACCAATGTGCTGCTCGTCGACGAGATCAACCGGGCGACTCCTCGCACGCAGTCGGCTCTGCTCGAGGCCATGGCCGAGGGCCAGGTCAGCGTCGAAGGCAAATCGATGACGCTGCCGGCGCCCTTCTTTCTGATGGCGACGCAGAGCCCCACCGAGTCAGAGGGGACGTTTCCGCTTCCCGAGGTCCAGAAAGACCGCTTCTTCCTCTCGTTCAGTCTCGGCTATCCCGACGAGGAGTCGGAGAGCCGGATCATGCTCTCGCAGACGAACGAGGCCAGGCCGATCGACGAGATGCAGCCGGTGAGCGGACCGCAGACCGTCGTGAACATGCAGGAGGCGATTCTCGAGGTGTACGTCGACCGGAGAATCCAGGACTACATCATGGGGATCATCTCGAAGACTCGGCACGACTCGCGCCTCACGCTTGGCGTGTCACCCCGAGGCTCGCTTGCGCTCTACCGCGGCGCGCAGGCGCTCGCGGCGCTGCGGGGCCGTGACTTCGTCGTGCCCGAAGACGTGAAAGAGATCGCGCGGCCTATCTTGAGCAAACGCATACTCATCAAGACCGAACACACCGCCAAGGGCCTCGACGAGGCCAAGGTCGTCGACGAGATACTCGGCTCACTCGAGGTGCCGGGCTACCAGGAGCCGGCATGAACCGGAAGATCTCGGCATCCATCCTCAATGCGGACTTCCTGCACCTCGGCGACGCGCTGGCGGAGGTGGTCCCGCTCGTCGACGAAATCCACCTGGACGTCATGGACGGCGTGTTCGTCGACAACATCTCCTTCGGCGTGCCGGTTGCGGCGGGTCTTCGCTCGGCATTCCCGGATTCGGTGATAGACACGCACCTGATGATCAGCACGCCGCACCGATACTGGCAGGAGTTCGTCGATATGGGCAGCTCGATCGTGACCTTTCACTACGAGGCAACCGACCACTCGTACGCCCTGCTCAAGCAGCTGCGTGCGGCCGGTGTCGACGCCGGCATTTCCCTCACGCCCGCGACCGATGCGCGGCTCCTCGAGCCGGTGAAGGAGTTCATCGATCGACTGCTCATCATGACGGTCGAACCCGGGTTTGGCGGCCAGTCATTCGAGCCGGCGATGCTGCGCAAGATTGAGCGGGCACGCGAGCTCCTTGGACCGGAGGTCGATATCGAGGTCGATGGGGGAATCAACGACCGGACGATAGCGGACGTGCAGTCTGCGGGCGCGAACGTCTTCGTGGTGGGCTCCTTCATCTTCGGGGCCGAGGACCGCGCGGAGCAGGTTGCCCGCCTGCGCGACGCGCTACGCTGAGGCGGCAATGGAACGGTACATCGCGGTTGATAACGTCTGCGCCTGGCCGAATCTCACGAAGCTGCCTGACGGCGCGATCGTAGCGGCAATCTTCAACCAGCCCTGCCACGGGCTGTGGGAGGGAGATGTCGAGTGCTGGGCGAGTGAGGACGGCGGGCGTACGTGGAGCCTGCG
>SLST01000469.1 GCA_007130265.1 Spirochaetales bacterium | reverse complement strand
CGCGTCCTTCGGACTCGTTGATCCGTCGCTGACGCTCACCTTCCGACAGGTTGATCTGGTGCTGCCGGCGCCCCTTCGAACGGTTGATGCCCGACTCGCGTTTGCCCTCGCTCTCGAGGATCGCAGCCCGTTTCTCGCGCTCGGCAATGACGAGTTGCTCCATTGCCTGGAGCGCGGAGTCGGTGGGAGTGATGTCCCGGATCTCGTACCGTGTGACCTTGATCCCCCATGAGTCGGAGGCCTGGTCGACCGACCGCACGATCGCGTCGTTGATGGCGTCGCGCTCGCTGAAGGTGTTGTCGAGATCGATCTTCCCGATTTCGCTGCGCATCGTGGTCTGCGCGAGTTGGGCGGCGGCGAACCGGTAGTTGTCGATCCCGTAGCTCGCCTTGTACGGATCAACGATCTGGATGTAGAGGATTCCGTCGACCTCGACCTGGGCGTTGTCGTGCGTGATGCAGACCTGCGGCGGCACGTCGATGACCTCTTCTTTGAGGATGTTCTGGTACCCCACTTTCTGCACGACCGGAACCACCAGGTGCAGCCCCGGGCCGAGCGTTTTCTTGTATTTGCCAAACTGTTCGACGATCCAAGCTTCCTGTTCCGGCACAATCCGGATCAGCTTGAAGAAGACGATGAAGAAGGCGACCAGGATGACCGCCGTCAACAGATACGAACCCAGCATTCCCATATTCCCTCCAGGGTCACTTCATGGACTACTACCCAAGCGGCGCCATCGTATTCACTCGTCGTCGAGCTGCGACAGGCCGGTCAACGACTTCGTCACGTAGAACCGGGTTCCCTCCCGCCGGAGAACCTCTACCTTCTCGCCCGCCTCGAACGATTCGTCGAAGCTCTCGGCGACCCAGGTCGTGCCGTTGAGACTGATCCGTCCGGGGGCGTCCGGGGCGATGGCCTGCGTGACTTTCGCGCGGCGCCCGACCCAGTCGCTCTGGTCGTCCTCCACGAACTTCCGGCCTCTGAACCAGGCGGCAACGTACCGTCGCAGCGAGAAGAGCGTCGCCGCCGACAGCCCGAGCCAGGTGACAATCTGAAGCGGGATACTCGCGGCGAGCCCCGGGATGAGCGCCGTGAGAACCGAGTTCAAGAGCGCCCCTACGCCAAAGAAGAATACCACAAACTCCGGCATAGCGAACTCGGCGAGAATGAGGGCGAGACCAAAAATGGCCCAGATCAGCGGACCCATAGGGTGACAGTAGCCCCCAGGCCCGTGGAAGTCAATCGACCCGGCGGGCGGGCGAGCCGGTGGGGCCGAGCCACTCCTCGAGCTGCAGGTCGCAGCGCCGTCGCGCGGCCTTCCGGTCCGCGACGCAGGCGAGCGGCCATCCGTAGCACTCGATCGCGTCACGGTACGACTCGCCGACCGGTTCCACGGCGACGACGAGCGAGGGGGCAAGGTAGGGGTGAGCGGCGATGAGCTGCGCCATGACCTCGTCGCGATCGGCAGGCCTCACTCCGGCATCGGTAAGGATTCGCAGCGGATCGGTCGCCGTGAACAGGACGCGGTTCGCCTGCAGCAGGAGCGCCTCTTCACTCGCCGACTGCGCGCGCGCGAGCGCGGCGGGGCCGCCGATCACCGCGGCGTCGGCCCCGAGCGATCGAAGATAGGCGGGATAGTCGGTGGCGAACAGCGTGCCGTACGAGCGCGCAAGCTCTTCGGCGAGCGTGCCGGATCGTTCGTGGAGGACGACCTTCCGTGCGAAGTAGGGGCGCACGACGTGCGGCACGTGGGTCCAGTTGCCGAACGGGTCATCGCGGATCGCGCCGGCGGATACCGGGAACACCGACCGCCGCGGGTCGACCGGCACGTACTCGGCGCCGAGCGCGGCCGCGAGATCGCGCCCGTACTCTTCGGAGGCGAAGACGTACCGCGGGTCGGCCTCGAGCCGGAGGCGTATCGCCTTGGCCCAGATCGCGTACGCTCCTTCCTCCGACCGGGACGCCTGCGGGATCTCTTCGGTGACGTGGATGAGTCGAACGTGAGGAAAGAGGCGCGACATCCACGCGAATCTGAGCTCCCCGGGGATGGGCTCGTGGGCGAGCGTACAGACGAAGACCGTGAGGTCCCTGGTATAGGAGCGCGCGAACTCGATCAAGTACTGGTGGCCGGCGTGGGGAGGCATGAACCTGCCGATCACCACGCCGCCGTGTCGTGCCGGTGCCACCCGCAGAGCCTACCTCAGCCGTCGGCGCTGCGCAAGGGAGGTCCCGGCGCCCCTGGGCGCGCTCGAAGACACATCCGTGCAGCAAAGCTGATGCCAGAGGCGGCAGATTCGGATACACTGAAGCCGGGGGAACCAATGGCAGAGAAGAATCGCGTCATCGGCTTCGACATGGGCGGCACGAAGATGCTTGCGGTGGTCCTCGACGAGAAGTACGAGCCGTGCGGGCAGGCCAAGGTGCGCACCCCCGTCGGGGCCGGAAACAAGGAGACGCTCGAGGCGATCGTCTCGCTGATTCACGAAGCTCTCGACGAGGCGGACGCCAAGACGAAGCAACTCGCGGCGATCGGCATCGCGGTACCCGGACCCATTGACCGGGAAGCCGGACGGGTGATCAGCATGCCGAACGTGGACATGCAGGACTATGCGTTGCGGGACAAACTCGAGGAGGCGATCGGCGTCCCGGTGGTGCTCGAGAACGACGTGAACGCCGGCACCTACGGGGAGTTCGTTGCGGGCGCTGCGAAGGACGCCGAAAACGTGATCGGAGTCTTCCCGGGGACCGGCGTCGGAGGAGGGATCATCATCGACGGCACGCTGTACCGCGGCCGTACGGGCAGCGCCGGAGAGGTCGGCCACATGATCGTCGATGCCGGCGGATGGCGCTGCGGCTGCGGGAAGTACGGGTGCCTCGAGGCCGTCGCGTCCAAGACTGCCATCGCGAAGGATCTCGTTCACCTCGCGATGAAGGGGCAGTCTCCGACAGTTCTGGAGAAGGCCGGCACCGACATCGCGAAGATCAAGAGCAAGCTGATCAGGCAGGCGATGGAAGCAGGTGAGAAACCGGTAGTGGAAGTCGTCGAGCGTGCCGCCTGGTACCTCGGTGTGGGGCTCGGAAGCCTCGTTGACATCTTCGACCCGGATCTCGTGATCGTCGGCGGAGGTCTCGTCGAGAAGCTTGGGGATCTCTACCTGAAGCCGGTGGAGAAGAGCATGCGCGCGCATTCGATGATCGATTCCGACGTCGGGCTCGTGGCTGCTTCACTGGGCGACGACTCGGTGATCGTAGGTTCGGCCGCGCTCGCCTGGCGGGAGCAGGAATGAGTCCACGGGACGGCGGGGATATCGCCGCGGTCATCGACGTCGGTTCAACGGCGATCAGGATGGTGATCGCGCAGCTCGGCGAGAACGGTGAGTGGGAGCGACTCGACCGGGCCGCGAGACCGATCGCACTCGGTCGCGACGTATTCATGTCCGGATCGCTCACTCGCGACAGCATGCAGCAGGCAATCACGATCCTCGACGGATTTCGCGAACTGGTGCGCGGCTGGCAGGTTCCCGACGAGGCGGTGCGGGTCATCGCCACGAGCGCTATCCGCGAGGCCCGCAACCGGGACACGTTCCTCGATCGAGTACTCGTTCGTACCGGCCTGCGCATCGAGATCATCGAGGGAATCGAGGAGAACCACCTCACTTTCCTCGCCGTTCAGCACGCGGTGAGTCCGATGCAGGAGCAGTTCTCGCGGGCGAACTCGCTCATCATGGAAGTCGGCGGCGGCACGACCGTCATCATGCTGCTTCAGCGCGGGAAGATGGTGGCGGCGCATAGCCTCAGGATCGGGACGGTGCGGATGGAGCAGGAAGCACGCCCCATGTGGTCGAGCGCCGAGCAGATCGAGGACTACGTGCGCGAGAACATCAGGGTCAGTCGCGAGCTGATCGACTCTGAGCTTCCACTAGACCGGATCAAGTACTTCGTCGCCGTCGGCGGCGATCCGCGACACGTCGCCCACGCAGTTGGGACGAAACAGGGAGAGCACTACTGGACGATTTCGCGGAGGGAGTTCAACCGGTACCTGGACGAGCTTCAGGACCGAACCGTCGACGAAATCGTCCGGATCCACAACGTCACGTACAATGAGGCGGAGGGCCTCGTGCCGGCGCTCACCGTCTACCGGCTTCTGCTCGAGAGCACTTCGGCGGACGAGCTCATCGTCCCGGACGTAAGCATCCGCGAGGGCGTGCTGATGAGCTTCGCGCTCGGCAGTGACTGGGCCGTCGAACGCCAGTTCTACGGACAGGTCATCACGTCGGCGGAGAATCTCGCGCGCCGCTACCACTACGATGAGCGCCACTCGCGTCACGTGGCGAACCTGGCGCTGTCGCTCTTCGATCAGCTGCAGGAGGAGCACGCGATGGACAGGCATTCGCGCATGCTGCTCGAGGTCGCCGCGATTCTGCATGACATCGGCACCTACATCCAGGCGAGTGGTCACCACAAACACGGCCAGTACATCGTGCAGAACTCCGAGATATTCGGGGTCAGCCGCGACGACCTGCGGATCATCTCCAATGTCGTGCGCTACCATCGTAAGGCGCCTCCCTCTTCCGGCCACACCACTTTCGTTGCGTTGCGGCGCGAGCAACGCGTGCAGGTCCTGAAGCTCGCGGCGATCCTCCGCGTCGCCGACGCCCTCGACCGCGGCCATGCCCAGCGGGTCCGTGCCATCGAGGCCGAGCTCGTCGGAAGCGACGTCATCCTGCACTGCGACTACACCGGCGACATCTCGATCGAGCGATACGGCTTCGATGCCAAGGCAGACATGTTCGAGGAAGTGTTCGGTCTGAGCGTCGTCATCGCCTGAGAGGAAACATGGGTGTATCACCGTCCCGCCCGCCACAATACTTCAACCGCGAGCTCAGCTGGCTCGAGTTCAACGCACGCGTGCTGTCTCAGGCGTTGCGGCCCGACGTGCCTCTGCTCGAGAGACTGAGGTTCCTCTGTATCGTTACTACGAACCTTGACGAGTTCTTCATGGTTCGTGTCGCCGCGGTCAAACGGCAGATCGAGAGCGGCGACTACGTCCAGTGCCCGTCGGGGATCGCCCCGTCGGCGCTACTCTCACGTATTCTAGGGCGCACCCGCGAAATGGCTACCCGGAAGTACCGCTGTCTGCTTGAAGAGATTGTACCGGGGCTCGCGAAGGCGGGGCTGGTGCTTCGCAGGCCCCGCGACTACACGCCGACGCAGAGCTCGTTCCTCAAGAAGCTCTATCAGGAGGAGATCTTTCCGGTTCTCACGCCCGTGCGCGCCGCGGTTGGGCAACCGATGCCCTACATCACGAACCTGCGCCTGCATGCGGCCTTTGTTCTCGAGCCTCAGGCCGACGCCGATCTTGTGTCCGCCGGTGACGAGGAGAGCGGCGAGTACCTCGCGATCGTACAGATCCCGAAGTCTCTCGACCGGATCATCTACCTGCCCGACGAGGCGGGTAGCGTATCCTTCACCCTGCTCGAGGACGTGGTGGTGCAGCATGCCTCCTCGCTTTTTGCCGGGTATACGGTGGTTGAGCGCTGTGTCTTCCGGGTGACGCGCGATGCCGACGTCGGCGTCGACGAGGAGCGTGACGAAGACTTCGTCGAAGCGATGGAGCAGATCGTCGCACACCGCGAGTTCAGCAGACCCGTGCGCCTCTCGGTGAGTCGCGGCGCCGGACGTCTGCGAAAGATGCTCAGCGAGGTCGTGGGGATCGACGAGGGCGAGATGTTCGACAAGGCCGAACCGCTCGACATTGGCGAGCTTGCCGATCTCGCGTCGATCGCCGGGTTCGAGGAGCTCAAGTACCCGAGATGGCAGCACTACGACTCGCCGGATCTGCCGCTCGATGGGCCGCTGTGGGACACGCTGAGAAAGCGTGACGTGGCGCTGTACCATCCCTTCGAAACTTTCGAGCCCGTCATACGGCTCCTGCGCGATGCCGCGAGCGACCCCGGGGTCCTGGCCATCAAAATGACCCTCTATCGCACGAGCGGCGATTCGCCGGTGGTACAGGCGCTCGAGCAGGCGGCAGCTGCCGGCAAACAGGTGATGGTCCTCGTCGAGATCAAGGCGCGCTTCGACGAGGAGCGCAACATCACCTGGGCCGAGCGCCTCGAGCACGCCGGCGTGATCGTCGTCTACGGGATCGCGCGGCTGAAGGTGCACGCGAAGGCGCTGCTGGTTGTGCGCCGCGAGCAGAACTCGATTCGCCGCTACGTTCATCTGGGAACCGGCAACTACAACGACAAGACGGCCCGCCTCTATACGGACTTCAGTCTCCTGACTACGAGGCCGACGATCGCCTACGAGGTCGGGCTCTTCTTCAACGCGATCACCGGTTACTCGGCCATTCCTTCGCTGAATGAGCTCGTGATGGCGCCGGTCGGTCTCAAGGGCCGACTTCTCCAGCTCATCGAGCGGGAAGCTCTGCGTTCCGGCACGGGCATCGTCGGCCGTATCCACGCGAAGCTCAACAGCCTCGCCGATCCGGATGTGATCGAAGCGCTCTACCGGGCGTCACAGGCAGGGGTCGAGATCAGGCTCAACGTTCGCGGCATCTGCATGCTTGTTCCCGGAGTGCCGGGAATGAGCGAGAGCATAACCGTGGTCAGCATCGTGGACCGCTATCTCGAGCACGCGCGGCTTTTCTACTTCCACAACGGGGGGGCTTCGGAGGTCTACGCGTCGAGCGCCGACTGGATGCCGCGAAATCTCGAACGCCGCGTAGAGCTCCTCTTCCCCGTCGCCGATGCCGACGCAAAGAGCCGCGCGATGTCCGTACTCGGATTCGCCTTCGAGGATGCGACAAACGCGCACCTGCTCGAGTCGGACGGGTCGTACCGGCCTGTGTCTTCGGAGCCCGGCTCGCCCGCCGTACGGAGCCAGCTCGCGCTCCAGGAGCAGGCCCGTGACCGGTCGCCCGACACCAGCGCGACAAATCAGAAAGAGTTCGAGGTTCGGCGCAAGGCAGGCGATGCGTACCCAAGGGGCAATTGAATTCGGGCCGAAAGCGGCATACCATTACACGGGGGTATCCATGAGAGTACGTCTGGCCGCCGTTGCGGCGGTGGCGGTCCTGCTCGGCGCGTGCGCCACGATCCCGCCGGCGCAGCGTGATGCGAGCGTCGTCGAGGTGATCGATCAGTTCAACACGGCGGAGCCGGGTGAGTTCATCACGCAGAGCGGCACCCCGTTCCTGTTCAACGATCAGGTGCTCTACGCCGATTCCGATCTCGTAGCAATCCTCGAACGTCTTCGCGAGGGTGGGCTCGTCGTCTCGCCGCGGGTCATCGCCAACGAGTCCGCGGCGCCGGCGGGAACCGATGCGCGCTTCGACGTGCACGTGTTCTATGACCGTCTCCCGGCAGAGGCCCGGTTCGTTGTCGTACCGAGCAGCTCGGGTGACCTCACGCTCATTTTCGCCGGAGAGGCGAACAGGCTTCCCATGCTCGTGGGACTCGTCAGGGGGCGACTGTGAATCGACTTGTACTCGTTCTCTTCGTTCTCGCCGCGGCCCTGCTGCCCGCGCAGGACGCAACCGTTGTCTATGTCGCCGGCGACGTCGATGTCCGGACTGAAAGCGGCCTTACCTTTCCTGCCGACTTCGGTGACGAGCTCGACTCCGGCGATCGGGTGATCACGAAACGAATCGGGGAAGCTGAGCTCGAGCTCACGACCGGCGGCACCGTGAACGTCGGGCGCGATACTGTCTTCATCATCGGATCGACGACGGGAGCCGGGGGCGAACCGGTTAGCCGGGTTGCGGCCGCCGTCGGCTCGTTCAGCTTCCGGTTCAGCGCCGCGGTCGGGAACGAGCCGCGGATGGGGTCGACGACTTCGGTTGCCGGCGTTCGTGGGACGGAGGTGCGCGTCTACGTCGGCAGCGACGGGACGACGCGCTATGAGGTACTCGAGGGCCTCATCGAGATCGAAGACGCGGCGCGCCGCGTGACGCTCGGTCCCGAGCAGGGAATCGAGATCACGCCGGGCGAAGGCGCCGGGCCGCAGAACGTGTTCGCCTTCCTTGAGCGTCCAATCGACTACGGCGTCTGGAACGCCGGGCTCGTAGAAGGGTTCCTCGCCGACCCCCTGCCGTCGCTTCGCGGAATCGCCGCGGAGATGCAGGACCTTCTCGACGACATTCGCCGCCGTGCCCCCCAGGTCGAGGCGTTGCTCGCGCGTTCCGCCGAAGAGAGTGCCCGGCTCGATGAAATTGAAGAGGCAGACGGGCTCGAGGCGCGTCAGGAGCACTTTCGCGGTACCGTGATGCCGGCGCGTCGCGCCGCGCGCGCCGCCTTCGTCGATCTCAGGTTCGTCGTGCTCTCAGCGCTCTCGCTCGACCAGCACATATTCTCGCGGCTCGCCGCCGAAGTGGAGGCGCAGTCCTTTTTCGAGCCGGAGAGCCGCGTGATCGACGAGTTCCGAAGCGATCTCGCCGCAATCCGCTCACAGTACGAGTCCGTCGTGGTACCGTGGCTCGTCCCGAGCGATCTACCCTGGAGGTTCTGATGAAGAGGAAGACCATTCTCGCCGCCGCCGCTCTGACCGGCCTGCTCCTCCTCTCCGGATGCGAGTGGTTTTCCGGCGAGCACCTCACCGACTCCGAACGCGCCGCCGCCTTCATCGAGACGGCGAACGAGTCACCCCGCGACTACGTCGCGTTGCGGGAACACTTTCACCCGAATGCGCCGAGCTATGCATCGATGAACACGTCGGGCTTTTGGGAGGAGACCTTCTTCGACCTGGGTGAGCAGCCGTTCGCTACGAGGGGCCTCCAGGCCGGTGATGCCCTGAGCGGCTTCCCGGGGACATCGTCGCTCTCCGGGAGCATCACGAGTCGGACCTTCCCGGACGACGGCGTCGCGATCCAGTTCGGCTTCCTCCCGGATCCGGCCAAGTCGCTGAACCGTCTGATCTACGTGATCATCGTCGACGACGGTACGGATGTGATCAGAAATATTCACTGACCGCAGGCTCTGCGGGCGGCGTCTCACCTCGTCCCAATCCGCGCGGTGACACCGAGCGTCGTGAGCGGCGCAGCTTCCCCGCGGATTTGCTCGCTGTCCGCCGTGGAGTAGAACTCGAGCACGAGCTCGATCGCCGACCGCCGTTCGAGCCGGATGCCGAGCTCGGCGTCGATCTCGGTCTGAACCGGAGGATCGATCTTCGCGTACTCCCAGGCGCCTTGGGTGCGCAGGAGAAGAACTCTCGGCCAGGCGCGGGCGACGATCACGAGTCCGTGCGGAGGAAGCTCCCACCGTCCCTCGAGTGGGATCTCCACGCGGTACCGCGTGCGCGGCCTGTGCAGCGGGCTGTCCCAGAAGTCGTACAGGTCGACGTGAGCAAATCGCAGGCCGGTGAGGAGCGTCAGCCGGCGCCACGTCAGCGGTTCGGCGTAGACCGAGAGCTGTACGAGGTCGGTCGAGACTTCCGAGTACCCGCCGCGAAGCGGATGCTGGCTCGTGCGTCCGTACTCGAAGGTGATGACCGGCGGGAGTCTCACGCCGACCACCGCCCCGTACTCGAACTGGATCGCATTCATGTTCCACTCGGCGATGCTGAACGGGTCCTCGCCCGGTCTGACCGGACCTACGAGCAGGTGGTTCTGGTAGGAGAACCCGGCTGCGAGCCGGCCGGTGTTGAGCAGCGATATAGCCGCGCGTTGCCGGATGGAAAAGAGGTCGTGCGGTCCCTTGAGAAAGGTGTAGTGATGGTACGCGACGTCGGCGTGGCCTCCGGGCAGCAGCCCCCGATCGTCGGCGAGCGAGAACGGGTCACCCATGGCGAACGGTACCGGGAAGTCGCGCGCGAAGGCCTGTCCGCCGACGATGAGACCTGCGATGCACGCGGCCACTGCGATCCGCAGATGCAGCGGGACGCGCGGGAACCGATGCGGCCGACCGTCACGGAGTTCGGATCTCATGCGGTGAATCTACCGTCGCGGACGCCTCTTTTTCCAGCGCGCATGCGTTCGCGACCGACCGCGCCGGGGCGGTGCGCCGGGCGAAAACGGTGGATCATCCTCACCGAAATGCGTATGATAGGCGCAGCATCCCCCGCCGCAGAGGTGCGCATATGAAGCGAATGCTTGTACTGTTTGTCGTCGCCCTTGTCCTCGTCTCCGGCGTCTCCGCTCAGGATCTGTCGGGACTCGGACGTGACTTCGAGGTCGTGATCGAGGAGCTCGGCGCCGCGACGCTGCCGGCTCTGACGCAGTCCGCGATCTGGGGCCAGTACACCGGGTCGGCCAGCTTCGTCGACGGTTCGCGGTTCTTCCTGACGTTGTCGCTCGGCACGATCTTCACCGACGGAGTCCTGGGCTTCGTGGACGATGAAGAAGCGTTCACGGTGCTCAATGTGCCCGGGTTGTTCCGCACCATACTCGATGCCGCTGCGGTGGATGCCCTGACCGACGCTTCTGAGGGGATGAAGACATTCTTCCCCGTGCCGGTTTCCCGGGTCTCGGCCGGGGTCAAGCTACCCGGTGACCTCGAGGCAATGGTGGGGTTCGGTGGAGTTCCCGCCTTCGTGACGGCCCCGATCCTCGGCGGCCTCAACGCGGACGGCCTCGAGCTCGGCATGGTGCATCTGGGAACCAAGGTGCGGCGCGCCGTTCTCAAAGACGCGGGGCCGTTTCCCGCGATCTCCGTCGGTGCCGGGTACAGCTACAGCGGGTTTCGATTCGCCTACGACCTGGCTCAGCTCGGGACCGGACGCGGCGACTATGGAGGGCTCTCCGTCGAGCTCGGCGAGCTCTATCTCAAGGGCGTCATGAGCGCGGACAGCCGCGTTCACGCCTTCGGTCTCGACGTCCACGCGTCCAAGGCGTTCGGTTTTTTCGTTCCCTACGTCGGCATTTCGCCCTACTATCACATCGCGTCGTTCAGCGGCGGCGTCGGTAGTCCGGGGAACGAGTTCGACGCCTATGTGGATTATGACGATGACGGCGACAGGGATGTCGAGTACACGGGAAGAGCCCCGAGTACCGCCGTCGTCCGCGATGATCTCTCGATCGTGGTCTTTGGCGGGTTCGACATGGTCTTCGGGCGCGTTGTGCTCCAGGTCAACGGTTCGTGGGGCATCGGCACCGGGTACCCCGGCGTTGCGCTCAACGTTCGCTGGCAGTAGAGGCTGTTTCAGGCCTTGAACTACGACATCGTTCTGCTGGATGCCGACGATACGCTCTTCGATTTCCGGCGCGCCGAGTCGGTCGCGCTCGAGGAGAGTCTTGCGGCGTTCGGCTACACCGCTCCGCTCGACGAGTACCTCGGGGCATTCCACCGGATCAACGCGGAGGTGTGGCGCGCCTACGAGGCCGGGACCTCGACCTCGCAGGAGATCCGCGTCAAGCGCTTCGTCCTGCTGCTCTCAGAGCTCGGTCACCACGCAGACCCGCACGCGCTGAGCGCGATGTACGTCACTCGGCTCGGACAGGCCGCGTTTCTCCTGCCCGGCGCACGGGATCTGCTTGACGCGCTTCACGGCGTGGTCACTCTGGGTCTCGTGACGAATGGCATCAGTGAAGTTCAGCGCTCACGGCTTGCGCTGTCAGGCGTTGGCGACTTTTTCGACTCAGTCACGATCAGCGATGAAGTCGGTGTTCAGAAGCCCGACCCGGAGATCTTCCGGATAGCGCTCGAATCGCTCAGAGCGACCGGAGGAACCCCTGCCGGTGACCGGGTGATCATGATCGGCGACGGCCTGCACTCCGACATTCGCGGGGCGGCAGCCGCCGGGATCGACTCGTGCTGGTTTAACCTCCGTGGCGCTCCGCCCGACCCCGAAATCTCCGCCACGTATACGGTGGCCGGGTATGACGAGCTCTACCCCATCCTCGGCACCTGAAGAGGCACCAGAGAAATATCCGGCTGCGTGCGGGCCTCCAACTCTCTCAATGCGGCAAGCGCCTCATCGCGGTCGGCGCCGCACATCTCCGGTTCGGGGTTCAGGGCGCGGCATACCGCCGGGTACTCGCTCGTGCTCCAGATCGTGCACCGGTAGGTCTCGTCGAGGTTGACGCAGCGAAGCCCGGCCGGTTTCCCGTCCGGCATTCCCGGTAGAGGCGAGCTGATGGAGGCGGCAATGCAGCAGGCGCCGCAGCCCGGTCGGCACTTCATCGGCTGTGTCCAGCAAAAAAAGCCGGGCCGCGCCGGAGGAATAGCACGACCCGGAGGCATCCGGAAGCTTCGCGGATCACCTGTGAAAATCCACTACAACTGTATCGCAACCAGTCCGCCGGTTCCAGAAAGCAGCGCAATTCCATTCGTCTGATCGACAAGGATACCGGTTACCTCGCCTACCGAGCTTGCGTAGAGCGGTACCTCGGTGAAGGTGGGCGTTGACGCCGACCCGTTCATCGAGTAGAGCAGAGAGTGACTCGTCACGATTACGATGAGATCACCCTGCGCAACGATATCCTTGACGACCTGACCGGTCGCCTGCGGAATCAGGAGCCCTTGCACGCGGTCGGTGCCCGGGCTCGCCCCAATGTCTGCGATCTCGACCCGCATCGCGCCTCGCGGCGTTCCCACGTAGAGGTAGTCGGCATCGCCACCGACGACGTTTACGACCGCCACGCTCGTGATTGTCGCCGCCTGCCCGCCTATCTCTACTTCGAAGAAGTCGGTATAGGGGCTGGCGAATATCTGCTGGACAGTGGAGAGATCCAGGGTAAGGATGTCCTCTCTCAGCCTGAAGGCGCCGATCTTCGTCGCGAAATAGCCCGCCGTGGCAGTCGTCCCGCGTTCGACGTCCATACTGTAGACCGGACGACCCACGACGATCTCGCTCAGGTCCGCCGGTTCGAGCCAGTTCGTCGTGTCGGTTGCGGGAACCCTCTGGACCGCGCTCACGCCGCCGTCGAACTGCAGGTAACCGTAGTGGACAGGCGACCGGTAGAGGGCCCCGGAATCAAGGATCGACCTCTCCGCGAGGCCGCTGTTGGTCATGATCGACCCGTCAAAGTCCGTGCCCACGAGGATACCCCTCGTCGTGTTGACCCAGACCGCCGGCCCGTCGTCGTCTGCCCCGAGCGAGAGACTGTTGATCGTGCGGCCGCCGGGAACCGGGTAGTCGTCCGCGAAGGTGACGTCACCGTACTCGTCCACCGACGGGATGGTCGCTTCGTACAACCGTGTGTCCGTCGCGGCGTAGAGGCGCGAGTCAAGGGGGTTCGCGTCAGGAACGAAGGTGATCCCCACCAGCTCCCTGCCCAGGGTGTTCGCGAGATCGACCGGCGCGAACCGTGCGTCGGTGAGCGTGAGCTCTTCGGTCTCGTTCGCCTGTCCGGCGGCCACCGCGAACTCCTCGCTGAGCGCGTAGCTGGCGGGAACGAAGAACTCGCCCCGGCCCCCCGCCCGCGCGTACGACCCGAAGACCACGACGACGCGGTAGCCCGGGCCGGCCGGCACCGGACCCACGCTGTACTCGGTCAGCCGTTCGCCCGGGGTGGGCTCGAGGTCGAACTCCGCGTACGGCGCTTCATCGCCCACGTTGATGAGCGTCGCGCCGTTGATCACATAGATCCGCCCGGTCTGCCCGATTGCGGCGCCGGTCGCGCTCTGCGGCGGCGGCAGCTGGATTCCAACGGCGCCCGCCCCTTCGTCAAGGCTGATATAACAGCTGGCGAGCAGTGCCGCAATCGCGGCCGCCGTGCCGACTCTGATGAGCTTCTTCATGGTGACCTCCCTACCATCCCCACCGGACGGTGATGTAGCCGGAGGGTCCACGACGGCCGCGGAAGTCTTCCGGGCCCTCTCTGTCGCCGACATTCGCCTCGTTGTTGTCTTCCTCGAGCGGGTCGGTCGGCCCGCCGAGTCTCGTCCGGCTGATCTGCGACGAGCGGATGACCCTCGACTGGCCGAGCTCGTTCTGGAACTCGACGCTGCCTTCGCGGACGAAGATGCGCCAGCCGTTCGTCTCGAATTCGGTCCCGCGAACCGCAGCCGTGGATTGTGCGGTGCGGACGCGGAAGTCCGACGATCGGTCTGCCGGCGTCGTCACCGACGCCCGGACCCGTCCCACCGGCACGAAAACCTCCGTGCTCACGGTCGAACCGTCGTCGACGAGCTCTTCGAGCGTGAGTCTGGTCAACTGGGCAACCTCGATCGTCGACCCGGCGACCTCGAGCGTGGCGCTTGCACCGAAGCCGGTGCTGATCGTTGCGTTGAGCGGGATCTCGAGCCCGATCCGGACTGCCTCCCAGCCGGAGGCGAGCCGGTACTCGACCTTCCCCGAAAACCCGGTCACCGTTGCGCTCCGGGCGCCGACCGTCGCGACGAGCGCGGCGCCTACCGCCAGTACCAACAGTACCCTCTTCATCCTTCTCCTCCCGTCGCAGGAGCCGCGACTCAGAATCGCAACACGCCCTGCAGGGTCACCTGGTAATCAACGTTTTTGTTTTCAGGGCTCATCACGTCCTTATTGGGCGCGAATACGCCACCTTTCAGCACGAGCCGCAGATCGGAGAACGGAACCGCCGTGACGATCAGGTTCACGTCGGTCCCGACGTACGCCCCGTCGGACGTCGCGTCGACCGCCGCCTCCGACACTGCCCCGCCGGCCGAGCTGCGAAAGTACGAGACCGTGCTCAGTTCGGTCTGAAGCACGTCGTATTCGCGTCCGGCCAACGGTCGCACACTATACGATATCCCAAGGTGAGCGGAATTTCCGGGTTGTAAACTGAATACGTCAGAAAAGGCAGCCGGCGACAGGGGAACGAACGTATCCGACCACTCCGTGCCACCGGTACTGAACTGGCCGAAGATCCTCGCCCGCGAGTTGAGCGCCTCGCGCAGAAACCAGGTCAGCTCGGTCCCGGCGAGGTGCCCGAGAAAGGTGTCATATTGGTAGGCGAAACCGGTGCCGCTTCGCTCGTCCTCGGCGAAGACCAGGTGGCGGCCGCTGTTCAGGCTGTAGTAGGTTCGCTGATAGACTCCCGGAGCAACGGCCCCCGAGACGGCGAGGCTCAGGTACTGCGTGTCGAAACGGCCGCCGGCTCCGGGATCCGGCGTCGTGCCCTCGGTCCCGGGGGGAGTCAGTTGGTCCGTGGGCCGCAGGTCCTCCTGCACAAGCGCGCCGAGCGTCACCGCCTGCCCGGCGAACGCTTCGAGGAGCTCGTAGCTGAGGAGCGCGATCAGTCGCGGCGGCGCGAATCTCCGTTCCGGATCAGAGAGGTCGAGCTCGTCGAGGCGGCTCAGGATGATCCGGTTCGTGGGTTTCTGCAGGAGCGCCGTCGTGCCGATCCCGAACCCGAACGAGCTCTGCGTCCGGTTGACCCGCAGCCGCATCCCGTCGAGCGCGTGCGCGAGCACCATCCCCGTCGGGTCGGTGTAGGTCGAACGGCCTACGGCGAAACTGAAAGTCGTCGCTCCAGCCTCCGTCGCGGCAACCTCGGTTCCAATGGTCAGTCGGTCGAGATCAAAGAGCACCGGGATACTGGGCGTGTAGGTGTAGTTTCCCCGGCCGTCGAGCGTCCATGCGCCGAGCCTCTGTTCGATCCAGAGCGCGACGGTGGTGCTCTGGACGAGCTGGAGGTCGGTCTCCGCGCCGGCCGGCGAGCTGGCGAATCCCGAGGTGTTGTCGAGGTAGCCGCCAAAGTCGAGCGCCGGTACCGACGGGAGCGTCAGCGGCAGCAACAGCAGTACGAACCAGAAGCGCCTCATCGTGAACCCTCCACGCGGTCGAGGAAGTTGCCGGTAACCCGAACGGCGAACCGGCCGGAGACACGCTCGCGCGGGCCGATCCGTTCCGGTGCCCAGCCGCGGTAGGCGAACTCACGCGCGGCGTACCGGGGCCCGGGGATCAGCCGGTACATCAGCCCGCCGTTGACCTCCGTAGCCTGCATCAGAAGGTACGCGAGCTCACCGAACGTCGCAGGCAGGTCGGCCGTGGCGTCGTCGGAAAGCCAGCCCGCCTCGCGCGCGACGGTGACCGCCTGCCCCGGTGTCGCGTCATCGGCGATCAGCTGCGCCGCCGAAAGCGCGAGGTAGGCGGCCGAACCGATCGAGACGGCTTCCTCGGCGAGGATCGCGTCGATCATCTCGTTAGTCTGGGCGGAAAGTGTTGCTGCTACGAAGAGGAGTAGAGCGAGGAATCCGTAACGTGGGCTTCGTGCCATGGCGGTCTCCTGCCGAGCGTGGTCGGTGCCAGTATACTTCATGTTGGCCTCTCCATGCAATTGTAGTACGATTCCGAGCACGGAGGTAGACAATGCGAAAGCGGTTTGTCGAGCTCGTGGTGCCCGTTGCCGTCGCGGCGCTTTTCGTCCTGCTCAACCTGCTTCCCCTCTATCAGACCGCCGAGCACCGGGTCTACGACCTGTTCCTCCACATCAGGCCCGCGGTTCCCGAACGCCCGGAGATACTCCTGCTCGACGTGGACGACACCGCGATCGACAATGTCGGGCTCTGGCCCTGGAGCAGGGACTACATGGCTCACGGACTTATGCTCCTTCGAGAGTTCGACTCCGGCTACGTCGTTTTTGATATCGAGTACGTCGACGAGAGCCCCCAGGCAATCGACGGCCGGTACCTCAGGGACGTGCTTCCCGTCATCATCGACAACGACTTCGCCTTCATCCAGCAGCAGATACGATCGCTGTTCCGCGCGCTCGTCGAGGGACAGATCCCCCTCGAGGAGGCAACCGACTTCATCGATCAGCTCGCCGGTATTACCGACGAGGTCAGACACGATATCAAGCGTGCCGCGATGGACGTCGTGCGGGACAACGACACCTTTCTCGGCCAGGCAGCCCGCTTCCACGGAGAGGCCTGGTTCACCGTGAACATCCTCGCCGAGCAGAGTCCGCTCGCGATCGATCGCGGGACAGTCGCCGGGCGGATCGGGCTTGAAGGCATCACCGCGTATCCTGACGCGGCGTTTCGTCGCGGAGCCGATATCAGGCCGACGATCGACCCGGTGACGGCGGGCGGCGCGGGAGCCGGATTCCCGAACGTCGTGGTCGACCGCGACGGCGTTCGCCGCCGTATTGATCTCCTCGCCAAAGTAGACGACGCGTACTACGGCCAGCTCGTCATGTCGCCGCTCCTCGACTGGCTCGGCCGGCCGGGGCTCACCGTGGCTTCGAACGCGGTGGTTCTCGAAGACGCGATCGTGCCGGGCGCCGAGCGGCCCGTGACGATTCGCATTCCGCTCGCCACCGACGGCCGGATGCTCATCAACTGGCCCCAGGCGGACTACGACGAGAGCTTCCGACACGTGACCTACTGGCGACTCATCAGAGACCGGCTCGACGAGGAATCGATGCTCGAGCGGCTGCGCGCGATGGACCAGCTGAACTATCTCTTCTACTACGACCAGGCAGACGTGCTGTTCACGCTCTATGACTACACGAGGGAGCTCGAGAGCGATGTGCTTGACGGCGGTGACCGGTCGCAGATAGACGAATGGCGAGAGCTTCGCGCGCAGTTCTTCGCGATGATCGGCGGTCTGCTCGAGTCCGGCGCGCGCGAGCGGTTGCTCGCGGACATCGAGGCGGCGCTCGACTCCGACCTCGACGCGGAGATCGAGGCCGACTACCGGTACGCGCTCGAGGAGGCGGCCCGGCTCTACGACGAGCTCGAGAGGATCTATGCCGGTTTCACCGACAACCGAGCCGTTCTCGCGCAGGAGATTCCCGGGAGCTTCATCATCATCGGTCACGTGGGGACGTCCACGACCGATATCGGGGTTACCCCGTTCGACGAGGAGTACATGAACGTGGGTACCCACGCGTCGGTCCTCAATACGATCCTCCAGGGACAGTTTCTCGTCGACCTGCCGTGGACCGTCGCGCTCGCCGTGATGTTCCTCGTGGCCGTGCTCGTGACGCTTCTCATCAGCAAGCTCAACCCCATTCCGAGTCTGCTCGTCGGCTTCGGCGCCCTGCTTCTCGTCATAGGCGGCGGGATCCTGCTGTTCGCGACAGCGGGGATCTACCTCAACATGGTGACCCCCGCGGCCGGCGTCTTCCTCACCTTCGTCGTGCTGACGGCGGTGAAGTTCGTGCGCGAGAACCGTCAGAAAACCGAGATCCGCAACGCCTTCGGACACTACATGTCGGCGGAAGTCGTCCGGCAGGTCACCGAGGACCCGTCGAAGCTCGCGCTCGGCGGTGTCAAGAGGCATCTCACCGCGATGTTCACCGATATCCGCGGTTTCTCCACGATCAGCGAGTCGCTCGAGCCGGAACAGCTGACGGACCTCCTCAACCGATACCTCGGCGCGATGACCGACATCGTGATCGACGAGGGCGGCACGATCGACAAGTTCGAGGGTGACGCGATCATCGCCTTCTGGAACGCGCCGCTCGACCTCGCCGACCACCCGGTACGGGCGTGCCGAGCGGCGATCCGCATGAAGGAGAAGGAGCGGGAACTCAACGAGGAGTTCCGCGCTTCCGGTGTCGCCCCGAGTCCCATACTGACGAGGATCGGCATCAACACCGGCGACATGGTCGTCGGCAACATGGGAACCGAGACGAGGATGGACTACACCGCGATGGGGCACAACATGAACCTGGCCGCCCGTCTCGAAGGAGTGAACAAGCAGTACGGCACCTGGATCCTGATGAGCGAGCAGACCTACCTCGAGACCAAGGACGACGCGGCCGGGAAGCGGAGCTTCACGGCCCGCAAACTCGACCGGGTCCGAGTCGTCGGGATCAGCGAACCGATCAGGCTCTACGAGCTCGTCAACCTGCGCGAGCCGGTGGACAACGACCCGGAGCAGATCGCGAAGCTGCGCACGTTCAACTCAGGACTCACCGCGTTCGAGGCGAAGGATTGGCGCACCGCCGGTCGCTGCTTCAAGGAGGTGCTGGACAAGTACCCGGACGACGGTCCGGCGCAGTACTACGTCGACCGGGTAAAGGCGTTCATGAGGCAACCGCCGAAGGCCGACTGGGACGGAGTGTTCAACCTCAGCAAGAAGTGAGATTGACGCCGGGCCGACGCCCCGCTACCTTTGCGCCATGACACCCAAGAACGTACCCTTCGGTCGCGACTTCGTCGAGCGACTCACGGACGACCATCCCACGCCGTTTCACATCTACGACGAGGCGGGTATCCGCGCGACCGCCCGCGATATGGCGTCGGCCTTCAGCTGGGTTCCGGGCGGTTTCCGCAACTACTTCGCCGTGAAGGCGCTCCCGAACCCTGCGATCATGCAGGTCGTCGCCGATGAGGGTATGGGCTTCGACTGTTCCTCCACGGCTGAGCTCACCCTCTGCGACTATCTCGAGACCCCCGGCGACCTGATCATGTTTACCTCGAACGACACGCCGCTCTGCGAGTTCGCCCAGGCGAAGGAACTCGGCGCCATCATCAACCTCGACGACTACTCGCATATCGACTACCTGCACGAAGGTATCGGCATGCCGCGCCGCATCTGCATGCGGTATAACCCGGGTTCGCTCAAAGAGGGGAACGTCATCATCGGGCGGCCGGAAGAGGCGAAGTACGGCTTCACGCGCGACCAGATCATCGAAGGGTACCGGCGAGCGGCAGAGCTCGGTGCGCAGGAGTTCGGGCTTCACACGATGGTCGCGAGCAACGAGCTCAATCCGGACTACTTCGTCGAGACAGCCGCCTTGCTCTTCGAGCTCGCCGTAGAGATCCGCGAGAAAACCGACGTTCGGATCGGCTTCCTCAACCTCGGCGGCGGCATCGGCATACCCTATCGACCGGACCAGGACGCCGTGGATCTACACTACGTCTCCCGCGGCATACGCGAGCTCTACTCGCAGATCATCGAGCCGGCCGGACTTGATCCCATGCGGATCTACATGGAGAACGGCCGATGCGTGACCGGGCCTCACGGCTACCTCGTGACCCGCGTGCGTCATCTGAAGGACACGTACAAGAAGTACGTCGGGCTCGACTCGTCGATGGCGAATCTCATGCGTCCCGGAATGTACGGCGCCTATCACCACATCACCGTGCTCGGCAAGGAGGAGGCCCCGGCGACGGAGACCTACGACGTCACGGGAAGCCTGTGCGAGAACAACGACAAGTTCGCGATCGACCGGCAGCTTCCACGCATCGACGTCGACGACTACCTCGTCATACACGATACCGGCGCCCACGGTCACTCAATGGGCTTCAACTACAACGGGAAGCTGCGCAGCGCGGAACTCCTGCTCCGTGAGGACGGGTCGGTCGATCTCATCAGACGCGCGGAAACCCTCACCGACTACTTCGCGACGTTGGAGATCGCCGAGCTCGCGGCCGGCAGGGAAAGAGCACCGGTCTCCTCGCGCTGATCGTACCGCCTACGCCGTGCGTCCGACGGTGCGCAGGCGCTGACGTTCGATCAGCTTCGAGAACACCTCGCACAGCTTCCGCTCCGCGGAGCCGGCATCGGTGCAGTCGAGAATCTCCCGACGAAAGAGCTCGTCGCGTACCATCAGCACCAGCGTTGAGAGGATCTGCAGATAGTCTACCTGCCGATCCGGATGGTTTGCGATGATGAAGAGCAGGTGCACCGGTTTCTCATCGTACGAGTCGTAGTCGATTCCTTCGTGCGAGACGCCGAGCGCGATCACCGGCTCATCGACCTGTTCGGTCCTGCCGTGCGCGACCGCGACGCCGTGTCCGAAGCCCGTCGACTGAAGCTTCTCGCGCGCGATCACGATCCGGGTGAACTCTTCGGTGTTCAACGCTTCGTGCTCGGCGAAGACGGGTGTCTCATCGATGATCTCTCTGATCGCGTCCAGCTTATTCCTGCTTCTCAGGTTCCAGATTACACTTCCGGGGTCGAAGTACGCCAACGGGATTTACCTCTAGTTCCGCTATCTTCCATCCTATCGTTCCTGCCGGCGGACCAGACCGCCTCATATAGTCGAATGTACCAGAAGTGTCCGAACACTTCTACCCAATTCGCGGATCTGATGATGCCCGGTAGCCGTTGTGCGCCCGCGCAGGTATGCTGACGATGATGCGTGTTCAGGTCGTTCCGATTCCCGCGATCGAAGACGGTCGTGCCCGTGGCATCGTCGCGCGGCTCAACACTGCCGGGTACCAGGTGTCCGGTTGTACGGTCGCCGACGTCTACCTCCTGGCCGGTGTTCCGGCGCTCGACACGGCGCTCGCCGCGGAGCTCTTCTGCGACCCGGTTGCACAGGAGGTCTTCGTTGACGGCGACTGCGCTCCGGACGACCGAGACCGGGACGATCGCGCCGCGGGGGCGTGGGATGTCGTGGTGGAAGTCGGCTATCGCCCCGGAGTTACCGATCCGGTGGCGTCGAGCATCCGGGACGCGCTCGGGAGCGAGCTCGGCGGCCTGCCGGCGACCGCCGCGGTACAGACCGCCCGCCAGTTCTTCCTCAGAACCGACGTCGATCCGCGGCTGCTTTCGCGGGAGCTCTTCAACCCGCTGATCGAGCACGCGCTCGTCATAACCTGCGCCGAGTGGCGCGAGGGACGACGCCCTCCCTCCTCGTACCCCACCGTCGCGCTGCAGGGGACCCCCGCGGTCGAGCGTGTCGACGTCGCGGCCATGACCGACGCCGAGCTCGAGGAGCTCAGTCGCGGCAGGCTGCTCGCACTCACGCTTCCCGAGATGCGGGCAATCCGCGACTACTACGCGGAACCGGCCGTGCGCACGGCGCGCAGCGAGCGCGGGCTCGGTGTGCAGGCGACCGACGTGGAACTCGAGACGCTCGCGCAGACGTGGAGCGAGCACTGCAAGCACAAGATCTTTGCCGCCCGGGTCGAGTATCGCGAGGAGGACGGCGAGGCGGAGGTGATCGACGGCCTCTTCGCGACCTACATCAGGGCGACGACGGAGGCGGTCGCGGACCCCGATTTCGTGAAGAGCGTCTTTGACGATAACGCCGGAGTCGTGCGGTTCGACGAAGAAACGCTGCTCTGCTTCAAGGCGGAGACGCACAACAGCCCGTCGGCGCTCGACCCGTACGGCGGCGCCATTACCGGGATCGTCGGGGTGAACCGTGACATCCTGGGCACGGGCAAGGGCGCTCGACCCATCTTCAACACCGACGTGCTCTGCTTCGGGTACCCGGACACGCCGGGAGAAAGCCTCCCCGAAGGGTTGCTGCATCCCCGCGTCGTCATGCAGGGCGTGCACCGCGGGATCGTCGACGGCGGCAACCAGAGCGGCATACCGGTCGCCGCCGGGGCGTTCCTGTTCGACGAGAGCTTCACCGGGAAGCCGCTCGTCTTCTGTGGCACCGGCGGCGTACTGCCGGCCAGGATCGGCGGTGAGGACGCCTGGATCAAGCACATCGAGCCGGGCGATTTCGCCGTGATGGCCGGAGGGCTCGTTGGCAAGGACGGCATCCACGGCGCCACATTCAGCTCGCTCGCGCTCGATGAGAGCTCTCCCACCTCGGCCGTTCAGATTGGTGAACCGATCACCCAGAAGAAGCTCGCCGACTTCCTGCTCGAGGCGCGCGACCTCGGTCTGTACAAGGGCATCACCGACAACGGGGCAGGCGGACTCTCGAGCTCGATCGGTGAGATGGCGAGGGATTCCGGCGGGGTGCGGGTCGATCTCGACGGCTGTCCGCTCAAGTATGAGGGGCTTGCCGCCTGGGAGATCCTCGTCAGCGAGAGCCAGGAGCGGATGAGCCTCGCGGTCGCCCGGGAGACGGTCGACGAGCTGTTCGCCCTCGCGAAGCGGCGTGGCGTGACCGTCGCCGTCGTCGGCGAGTTCACCGACAGCGGCAGCATCGATGTCACCCACCGCGGCGAGCTCGTCGCGTCGCTCTCACTCGACTTCCTGCACGACGGCCTGCCGCGCATGGTGATCCCGGCGAGCTGGCCCGGCCTCCGCAGCGGCGGATCGCCCGACGAGCCGGGAGTCTGCGGACCGCAGGAGTCGGATCCGCACGCGCGTCTGCTCGCGCTCCTCTGCGATCCGAACGTGGGGAGCAAGGAGCACCTCGTGCGCCAGTACGACCACGAAGTGCAGGGCGCAAGCGTGATCAAACCCCATTGCGGGAGGCACGCCGACGCCCCGTCCGACGGCGCGGTCGTCACGCCGCGGTTCGACAGCGCCCGCGGCGTCACCGTGACCCACGGGATCTGCCCGCGCCGGGGCGACGTGGATACCTACGACATGGCCGCGGCCGCGGTCGACGAAGCGGTGCGGGCACACGTCGCGCTCGGCGGTGATCCGGACCGGATGGCCGCGCTCGACAACTTCTGCTGGCCTGACCCGGTGCTTTCCGACGGCACGCCGGATGGACCGTACAAGATGGCCCAGCTCGTCCGCGCTTGCCGCGGGCTCGCCGACGCCTGCATCGCTTACCGGCTGCCGCTGATTTCCGGCAAGGATTCGATGAAGAACGACGCGAACCTCGGCGGACGCAAGGTATCCATCAGACCGACGCTGCTCGTAAGCCTGATCGGGATCATACCCGACGTGGGGCTCGCGATGACCACCGATTTCAAGGCGCCGGGCGACCGCGTCCTTATCGTCGGCCCGGCCGCCGGAGCGCCGGACGGAGAAGCACTGCTCGCGCCGTCCGACGCTCCGGAGCGTCTCCGGGCCAATCTGACCTACTACCGCCGGCTCCACGCGGCGATTCGCGACGGGCTGGTGAACGCGGTCCACGACCTCTCCGACGGCGGACTCGCGGTGGCCGCGGCCGAGATGGCGATCGGCGGTCGCCTTGGCGCACGGCTCGAGGTGCCCGCCGCAGACCTCTTCCGGGAGCCGATCGGGAGCTTCCTCGTGACCTGTCCATCCGGCTCTCTGCCCGGGCTGACGCGGGCGCTCGGCGACACGCCCTCGGCGGTGGTCGGCGAGGTCGTGGCCGAACCCGCGCTCACCGTCCGCGACGGTTCGACGGAGGCGGTCTGGACGGTCGACGAGCTCGTGGCGGCGTGGAAGGCGTTTGCCCGAAGCCAGGGGGCCGATACGGCGCCACGGACGGTCTGCGACCGGAGCGGTGACCCGCTCGGCGTCACCGCAACGGCGCGAACCGGGCGTGACGGCTCTCCCGACGGTGAAGCGGTCTCCGGCCGGGAAACCCCTCCGTGCGCGTTCATCCTGACCGGGTACGGAATCAACGCCGACCGCGAGCTCGCACGGGCGTTCGAGATCGCCGGGGCCCGGGTGAGGCCGGTGCACGTGAATGACCTGCTCGAAGAGCCCGCGATGCTCGACGATGCGGCGATTCTCGCGGTGCCGGGAGGTTTCTCCTATGGGGACCACGTTGGTTCGGGGATGATGCTCGCGCATCGCCTTCGCTCGCTTCGGACCCAACTCGACCGGTTCAGGGGCCGTCGGGGGCTCATCCTGGGCATCTGCAACGGCTTTCAGACGCTCGTCAAACTGGGGATCCTTCCGGACCTTGCCGGCGAATGGCGAGGTGAGGTGTCGCTCGTGCACAACGAGCGGGGCGTGTTCGAGGACAGCTGGGTCACGGTCGACTTCGATTCGTCCTGCACGTCGCCATGGCTCGCGGGGCTCGCGCGGATGGATCTCCCCATCCGGCACGGCGAGGGGCGTTTCGTCGTCCGCGACGACGCGGTGCGCACCGCCCTCACCCGGCGAGGACTCGTCGCGCTGCGCTACGTCGGACGCAACCCGAACGGGTCGCTTGACGGGATTGCCGGCATCGTGGACACCACCGGGCACGTGCTCGGCATGATGCCGCATCCGGAGGCCTATCTCACCGCACAGCACCACCCGCACTGGCGCGACCGAAGCGTCGCCCGCGAGGGGGGACTGCCGCTCTTCGGTAACGCCGTGCGGCATGCCCGTGCGGTCGGTCGGAAGACCGAGATCGACGCGAGAGGGGACTCCGGCGTTTGAAAAAACGAGGGTTCCATCGTACTATTAGAGAGTGATGAAGAACATCATGCTGGTGGAGGCGGAAATCTGGACCGTAGCTCGGACAGACAAGGGGAATGCGGTGCTGGTGAAGCCTATCGGCTCCGAGCGTGCCGTGCCCATCTTCATCGGCCAACTCGAAGCGCAATCGATACTCATCGGCCTCGGTAACGTGCCCATGCCGCGTCCGCTCTCTCACGACCTGTTCGTCACCATGATGGAGAAGCTCAACTCGACGATCGAGCGGGTCGATATCACCGAGTTGAAGGACGGGACCTTCTACGCGCGTATTGTCATGAAGCAGGGTCTGAAGAAGATCGTGATCGACAGCAGGCCGTCGGACGCACTCGGCATCACCGCGCGCATCCACTGTCCGCTCTACATCGCGGAGTCGATCGTCGAGGAAGCCGGGATCGCGATCAACCTGATTACCGAGGAAGACCCCAAGGTCGATGCGCCGGATCCGCAGGAGATGGAGCGAACCAGGCTCGAACAGGAGCTGCAGAAGGCGGTTGATCACGAGGACTACGAGGAAGCCGCCCGCCTGCGCGACAAGATCAACGAGCTCAGCTGAACCGACTATTCGCTCGCCGTGATGCGTTTCGCGGCGCGCAGGTAGTCGTGGAACCGGTGCCCGGCTACGAGGTGCCGGCTGAATCTCACCTCACAGTAGATTTCCGCCACGGTTACCGCGTCGGGGTAATGCTCGGGCCGCAACGCCGCGATTCGCAGCAGATACTCGCGCGCCGCTTCCGACCGGCGGTAGGCAAGCCCCCGCTTCGCGCCCCATTTCGTGACCTCGACGAATACCCGCACCACGCGTTCCATCTGGACGCGCTTTCGCAGACCCGGTCTCCAGCGCGAGCGCTGCCCGGCAGCGCCGGACGGATCGCCCGGTTCGTGCGGTGAGCGACCGCCGCCTCGGCTCCTGCGGCGCAATCCGCGAGCGAGCAGCCGGATGAGGATCCGCCACCTTCGCACGAAGGTGCTCCAGAGCGTTCTGATCAGCGAGTGCGGGCGGAACTCGCGCAGCGCCTTGCGGAATGACGGTGACACAATCGGTCCGAACACCAGTACCACGCCGCCGAGTACGAGTGCGAACACCAGGAGCCGTTCGATCAGGTAGAGCAGTATCCGCAGCAGGAGCGGCACCTCTCGGCCTTCCATCGCGCTGATGATCTCGAGCAGCTCCGGCGAGACTCCGGTCGGCATCGTCGGCTGAGGCGGCGGTATGAAGTACTCCTGCTCGACCTCGCCGCCGAAGAGGCCTCCAATCCACCGGAGGAAATCCCCGATCGTTTCGATCGGCACTACGCTCGCCGAACGGCTCAACGCGAAGGTCAGCGCGAGCACGAGCGACATCAGCGCTGCGACCGCGAAGGATCGCCGCCGCTGAAACCGCAACGGTACCGGGAGCCCCTCGCCGTTCGCTTCGTACTCCTGGATAAACACGTTGAGACTGCCGATCGCTGCGAGCCCGCTGATCGTGTAGAGAATGAGCAGCAGAAAGGCGCCGGATCGCGCGCCCAGCGCGCTGATGCCAAGCACGTCAACGCTCGCGAAGATCGCGAGGCCCGCGAGTACGGCGAAGAGCGTGCCTATCAGGCCCCGCGCCCGGCGCAACGCGCGGACGGTCTCAGCCATCTCGCGCTGGTGCTCGATCACTGCGTGCCGCAGCTCTTCTCCCCGTCTCCCGGCGAAGGCTCGCAGGAGCGCCTCACGCCCGCGGAGCCGGTTGTGGAAGGCGAATGCGATCAGCCAGGCGGTTGCGACCGCAACGAGTGGGATCATCTGGTCGAGTGACGGTTCGACACGGACGCGAAGCGGGCCCGGGCGTCCGACCGAGAGGATGAGGTAGACGAGCCCGAGGTAGATCAGCGCTTCCCTCAGTCGGTTGCCGAGTCCGGCTCGTTCCCGGTAGAGGGCGTTCCCCACCACCGCCTCGACGATCGCTGCCGTGACGATCGCGGCTGCTGTCACGAAGCGTGGGGCGGGGATTCCCAGGTTGACTCCGATCAGCCAGACCGTCGCGAGCACGCCGGTCGACGCGACGGCGACGCTCATCAGCGGGTGCACGACGACCCGGTAGAGCTCAGGCCTGAAGCGCGAAGAGATCATCGCCGTGCTCCGTGATCCGGTAGACCCGAACCGTCTCGACCGAGAGCTCGTGCCAGTTCTGTACCCCCTCGTCGGTGTAGTAGAGACGCAGCAGCGACCGGTCGCCCATCGAGCTCACGAGCGCCGCGATCGACTCCTGCGGTAGTGGTGGGCCCAGGTAGAAGATGCGTGTGCCGTACGAGGTTGACCCGTGCTCGACAAACCGCTCGATCGGGTCTTCATCGAGGTCGTTCACCGTGACCTGCGCGAGCGTTTCGAGAATCTCCATCGCGTGCCGCATCCCGGACCGCACCTTGATCCACGGCATCACGCGCTCGGGATCGCCCTTGATCACCCCGGTCGTGACGAGCCCCACCTCCTGACCGCGATGCGCGAGATGGTGCACCAGGCTCGCCGCGGCGTCGATCGTGCGCTCCGTGTGCGCGAACCGGTTCCGCCGCTCGTAGGCGCTCGCCGTCAGATTCAGCAGGATCAGCACCGGGACGTTAATCGTCGGCAGCCACTCGGTCGAGTGCAGCGCCCCGAGTCTCGCGCTCGCCTTCCAGTTGATCCGCCGCATCTCGTCCCCGGCGGCGTACTCGCGCACCGAGCGGTAGCGCGTGGGGTCCTCGTAGACCCGGTTCGCAGTGGTGATGCTGCCGGCGGGAAGCCCGCGGCTGACCGGGAGGGCGATCGGGTAGATCCGGGGGTAGACGACGAAGCGGGTCTCCTCGTGCATCGTGATCGAGACCGGGTAGAGGCCGAGCGGGTCGGTGAAACGGACCACGACCGGACCAATGCGGTAGGCGCCGCGGCTCATGGCGCGGATGTCGTACGCGAGCCGCGTCGTTTCACCCGCGCGCAGGCTCATGAGCCGGATATTGTCGTCGCCGGTGTAGAGGCTGCCCGGCTGGTCGTTGACGACGAGCCAGGGCAGCGGCAGGAGGCTGCCGTTGACGATGCGTATACGCACCGCCACGACCTGGTGTCGGTACGCGCGCAGCACGCGCTCCTCACGCTCGACGCGGAGGTCCTTCAGGACGAGTCGCGACCAGGCGTAGCTGAGCCCCATCACCGTGAGAATCAGATAGCCTGTCCACTGAACGACGTAGAAGGGCATGAAGAGGACCAGGAAGAGCCCCACGACCAGCAGCGCGATGCTGCGGGTTCTCATGTGCGCTGCTCCGGGATTACCGGAGTGGGGACCGACTCGAGTACCGACGCGATGACCGAGTCGGCGGTGACCCCTCGGATCATCGCCTGGCTCGTGAGGATGAGTCGCTTCGCGAAGACGGGTCGGCAGAGCTCCTTCACGTCCTCCGGAATCACGTAGTCGCGTCCCCGTACCGCCGCGAGCGCCTGCGCCGCCTTGTAGAGCGCGATCGTGCCGCGCGGGCTCGCCCCGATCCGTACGTGCTGATGAGCCCGGCTTGCCTCGACGAGCCCGCTGATATAGTCCATGACGTCCTGATCGACGTGCACCTGGACGACCCGCGCCTGCAGCGTCGGCACCTCGCCTATCTCAGTGACCGCCACGACGTCGACGACCGGGTGGGTGAGCCTGCGCTGGCTGTCGACGATGCGCTGCTCGACGCTGCGGTCGGCGTAGCCGATGCTCATGGAGAGCAGAAACCGGTCCTGCTGCGCCTCCGGCAGCGGGAAGGTCCCTTCGAACTCCACCGGGTTCTCCGTCGCGATCAGGAAGAAGGGGTCCGGAAGCTCGCGGCGCACGCCTTCGATGCTGATCTGGCCTTCGCCGGTCGCCTCGAGCAGCGCCGACTGGGAGCGCGGCGTCGCACGGTTGATCTCGTCCACGAGGACGACGTTGGCCATGATGGGGCCTTCCCGGAAGGTGAAGGTGCCGTCCTGCGGGTTGTAGACGCTGACCCCGAGGATGTCGGCGGGAAGGAGATCCGGCGTGCACTGGATTCGGGTGAACCGTCCGCCCAGGCTCGCGGCGAGGGCTCGGGCGAGGATCGTCTTGCCCATCCCGGGAACGTCCTCGAGCAGCACGTGTCCGCGGCAGAGCAGCGCCACGAGCAGCCGTTCGATCACCTCGCGCTTCCCAAAGAAGACCGTCTCCACGGCACTGAGAATCCGCTGCGCCCATGCGGCGACGTCGTGCATGGCGCACTATAGCACGTCAGGGTAGCATGTAGTACCGCCCGGATGCGTTCCACAGCGTGTACCCGCTCGCGCCGCCGGCAAGGCTTGCCTCCACCTGGAGGTCGAGGTAGCGCCGGTACGTGGCGAACTCGAACTCGAGCTCCGGGCCGATCAGGAACGCCTGGATATAGGGCCGGATGAGCGTGTCGGCCCCGGCGATCTCGATCGCTCGCCGCGTGCCGAGGTCGTAGATGACCCAGGCGCGGTCGAGGTAGCGGTACTGCGGGAGGAAGCTGCGCGCGAAGTGTGACGGGTAGAACATGGGACTTATGACGTCGACGTAGTCGGCGAGCCGGGACACGTCCTGGCCCAGATAGCTCATGCGTGACCAGGCATTGAACCCGAACACGTCGATCCCGATAGGAAGGTCGATCGCTTCGCGCGCCGCGGCGAGGAACCCTTCGAGCGCCTGTACGCGGTCGGCGTCGGGCACGGCGAAGCGCGACTCGATTCGCGATGTGTCTCCGTCCGAGGGGAAGCGGATGTAGTCGAACTGGATCTCGTCCACCCCGAAGCCGGCGATCTCCTTCGCGATGTCGACGTTGTACCGCCAGACTTCAGGCGACCAGGGGTCGACCCAGAACTCCACCTGGATGGTTCGCGACTCCTCGGTCTCCGCGTCGGTCACGGTGCGGAAGACCCCCCAGGGTCGGCCCGACACCGCGTCCCGGAGCGCGTAGCGATGATCGTCGTACGCGAAGAGCCGGCGGTCCTGGAAGACGACCACCCGCGCGATGACGTAGATCCCACGCTCGTGGGCGCGGCGAACCAGTTCCGGGGGGTCGATGATCGGCGTCACCGCGCCCGCGGCGAGCGCCTTGGGGAGCCTGGAGGCATAGGTGAGCCGCCCGTAGTCGTCCTTGAAGTCGACGACGATGCTGTTGAACCCGTGGCGCTCGAGGTAGTCGAAGTACTCGTCGAGCCTCTCGTTCGTCGCGTTGTGCGGCGCGAGGTAGATTCCCGTGCGATCCGCTGCCGCCTCCCGCCGCTTTGCGGCGGAGCGCTGCTCCTCCCCGACCGGGTCTCGCACCGCCGGCGACGAATCTGCCCGGGGTTCGGCGTCGGCCCCCGGGCCGGTCACTCCGAGCGCGTAGGCGAGCCTCGCGTATGCATCGGTGCCGTCGGCGAGCGGCCGCAGCCGGCGCACGGCGAGCGGGTCGAGCTCGACGGTGTAGAACCCCTGACCGAACCCGGCTTGGAGCAGAACGTCGCCGCTCGCCGTGAACCAGAGCCCCGCGACCTCCTCGAAGAAGCCCGCGCCGACGTAGATCGGCCAGAGAGAGCGCTGTTGAGTCAGATCGACCCAGGTGCGACCGCCGTCACGGCTGCGGTAGACCCCGTCGTACGACGTGCCGAGCAGCCAATGCTCGTGATCGTTGGGGTCGATCGCGATCGCCGTGACATAGGTCGCGGGACTTATCGTCCCGGTGAGGTCTATCTCCCTCCAGCTCTCCAACCGGTCGGTGCTGACGAACAATCGTCCGCCGACCGCGGCGAGCGCCGGGGCGTTTCGCGTAACGAGGTGGAGTCCGGGGCGTTTGACACCCGGCGATGCGGCGACGGCTGCGCGCTCGGCGGGGTTCGACGGGTTTCCCGGCGCGGTCGCGAAGGCAGTCACCGGCAACCTCTCGCCGGCCCGGTAGGCCGGGAGCACCCGTACCGGGAGACCATTGACCGGCGTCCAGGTCGTTCCGGCGTCGACAGACCGCTCGAGGGTTTGCGATACCGAGACGCGCGCGACGAGCGCCGGCTGCGGCAGCAGTCGCGGACCGCCCGTATACGGGGTTTCTCCGGCCGGGAGAGGTGGTGCCAGTACGATCGCCGTGCAGACGGCCGTCACGAGATATGCCCGGCGGCGCGATGCGGCGCTTCGGGTCAGCGTAGTTGTCAGAGGACTCACGCCCCCAACCTACACTATGGAAGAACGGTTTTCCATAGTGTATAAGAGGGATGCCGTGATGCGATTCACCTGTGACACCAACTACGAGTACCGGTCGCGACGGTCGTTCGTGCTGTCGCCGTCGGCGGCTGTCGCAAGCAGCCAGGCGCCGGCCACCGAGGCCGGAGTTCACGTCCTGAGGGCGGGCGGCAGCGCAGCGGACGCCGCGATCGCCGTCGCCGCCGCGCTGCAGGTCACGCAGGCCTGCTCGACCGGCCTCGGCGGCGACGCGTTCTGCCTCTACTACGAGGCGGCGACGGGAACCGTACACGCCTACAACGGATCGGGACGAAGCCCGCGGGCGCTCACCGCGGAGGCGGCTCGAGCGGTGGCGGTCGATTCCGACGAGGTGATCGCGAGTCAGGCGACCGTCGCGGGCGGCGCAAGCGAGGCGGCGGGCGTGATCCCGACCGTCGCGGGGACATCTCCGCGCCTACCCGACTACCATGTCCATACGGTGACCGTGCCCGGCGCCGCCGACGCCTGGCTCGAAACGCACCGCAGATTCGGGCGCCTGCCGCTGGCGGACGTGCTCTTGCCGGCGGTCCGGCTCGCCCGCGACGGGTTCGCGCTCGGACCTATGACCGCGCGGTGGTGGTCCAGGGGTGTTGAGCGGCAGGTGGCCGGACGCCGGCATGGCCACGAGCTCATGGTCGACGGTCGTTCTCCCACGGTAGGCGAGCGGCTGCGGAACCCGGGGCTTGCCCGTGTGCTCGAGTCGCTCGCGGCGGACGGACGTGAGAGCTTCTACGAGGGTTGGATCGCGGAGCGGATCATCGAGGAGATCGAATACGAGGGCGGGTGCATGTCCGCGGAAGACCTCGCGGCTCACCGCGGCGAGTGGGTCGAGCCGATGCGCGTCCGCTACGGCGGTTTCGACGTCTGGGAGTGTCCACCGAACGGGCAGGGGCTCGCCGCGCTCCTTGCCCTCCGCATCTACGGCCACCTGCCGCCTGAGATGCGAGCGGAGCCGGTCGACCGTCTCCACGCGCAGGTGGAGGCGATGCGTCTCGCCTTTGCGGATGCAGCTCGCTTCGTCGCGGACCCCGCCTTCGCGCCGGCGCCGCTCGGCGAGCTTCTTGGTGACGACTACGCCGCCTCTCGCGCCGCGGGTATCCGCCTCGATCGCGCGATGCCCTCCGTTGGTCCGGGCCTGCCGGCGCACGTCGCGGGGAGCGATACGGTCTACTTCTCCGTCGTCGACGCCGAGGGCAACGGCTGTTCATTTATCAACAGCAATTTCGCCGGTTTCGGGACCGGCATCGTCCCGCGCGGATGCGGCTTCACGCTCCAGAACCGCGGACTCGGGTTCGTCCTCGAGCCGGGGCACGCGAACGAGCTCGCCCCGGGTAAGCGGCCATATCATACGATCATCCCCGGGCTTATGACCCGCGAGGGCCGGCTCGCCGCGGTCTTCGGGGTCATGGGGGGTATGATGCAGCCGCAGGGGCATCTGCAGGTGGTAGGTCGGCTCGTCGACGAAGGACTCGACCCGCAGGCCGCGCTCGACGCCTCGCGATTCCAGCTCGCCGGAGGCGATCCGAACGGCACGGTGCTCGTTGAGGAGGGCACCGACCCGGGCGTCGCGGCGGAGCTCGGGGCGAGGGGGCACGAGGTGGAAGAGATCGCCGGCGAGCAGCGGGCGATTTTCGGTCTTGGGCAGGTCATCGCCCGCGGCGACGACGGCGTGCTCTGGTCGGGCAGCGATCCCCGCGGCGACGGCCAGGCGGGAGGGTTCTGAGGGGCGGTGCTATCCGCCGCGCGAGATTCGCGATATTCTGAGCGGAGAGGGGGACGTATGAAGGGGAATGCGGAATGACCTTTCCAGGGCTCACGCGGTACCTTACCGGTGTCCTCGTTCCGGTTTCGGCCCTGCGTACGAGCGCTTCGCTCGGAACCGGCGAGTTTGCCGACCTGCCGCCGCTTGCCGAGTGGTGCGCCGATGTCGGGCTCGACCTGATCCAGATCCTCCCGGTGAACGATACCGGCTGGCAGCCGTCTCCGTACAGCGCGTTGAGCGCCTTCGCGCTGCATCCGCTCTACCTGCGCGTCGAATCACTGCCGGAGTACGGGAACCTCTCGCCCACCAACCGGAACGAGGTCGACGCGGCGATCGGGGCACTGCGTGCCGCGCACGACGAGGCGCCGCGCGTCGACTACAGCGCGGTGCTCGACGCGAAGAGCGCGGTCGAGCGCCTCGTCTACGACCGCAGCGCTCACGACGAGGGTTTGCAGTCCGCCGTCCGCGATTTCGCGTCCGAGCACTCCTGGGTTCGCGAGTACGCGGCCTACAAGGTGATCAAAGGCGAGCACGCCGGCGCCGCATGGCACGAGTGGACCGAGTTCCGGGATCCGACACCGGAGGTCCTCGCGACCATCTGGTCGGACGATCGGCGCGCGCCTGAGCTCACTTATCACGCCTGGGTTCAGATGCGGCTGGACGAGCAGCTGCGCTCGGCGGCAGAGGCGGTCGCGGGCCACGGTGTTCTGCTCAAGGGTGACCTGCCTATTCTCATCAACGAGGATAGCGTAGACACCTGGGCGAGTCGCCGCTACTTTTCGACGCGGCTTCGCGCAGGAGCTCCACCGGACGCTCAGAGCCCGACGGGGCAGAACTGGGGACTCCCCATCTACGACTGGGCGGAACTCGCTCGTGACGACTACCGCTGGTGGAAGCAGCGGCTGCACCAGGCCGACCGTTACTATGCCGCCTACCGGATCGACCACGTGCTCGGTTTCTTCCGCGTATGGAGTATCCCCGCCGACGACGTGACCGGATACCTCGGACACTTCAACCCGGGCGCCGCCGCGACGCGCGAGCGTCTGAATGAGGCGGGACTCGACCATCACCGGATCAGATGGCTCGCCGAGCCGCACATCGGGGGGGCCCTCCTGCGGGAACAGCTCGGTGGCGAGGCGAATGCCGCGGTCGATCTCGCGCTGCAGCAGATCGAAGGGGAGGATCTCTACCTCTTCGGACCGGGAATCCGGGGCGAGCGCGACATCATGGCGCTTGACTGCTCGCAGGCTGCCCGCGACTGGCTCGCCGCGCAGTACCGCGACCGGGCGCTCGTACGCCTCGAGCACGACACCTTTGCCCCCGTCTGGTGGTTCGCCTCCTGCTCGCGCTTCGACACGCTGAGCGGCGATGAGCGTCGCCGCTTCAAGACGCTCGCAGAGGAGCTGCGCGAGGAGTCCGAGCAGCTCTGGGAGGAACAGGGGAGACGGCTCCTCGCCGTCCTGCAGGAGGCGACGCAGATGCTCGCCTGCGCCGAAGACCTGGGCGCGATCCCTGACTGCGTGCCAGGCGCCCTTGCCGACCTGGAGATCCTCGGGCTGCGGATTCCGCGCTGGGCGCGGCGGTGGAACGAGCCGGGCCGGCCGCACATTCCACCGGCCGACTATCCGTTCCTCACCGTCTGCGCGCCTTCGGTGCACGACACCTCCACGATGCGCGGGTGGTGGCGCGAAGACGACGACCGGGAAGGTTTCTGGCGCAGCATCGGTCTGTCCGGCGAGCCGCCCGCCGACTACGATCCGGCGACCGCTCGCCTCGTGACCGAGGGGCTGTTGGGCAGCGGGTCGGCGCTCTGCGTCCTCCAAATTCAGGATCTGCTCGCGCTCGTGGACGGGCTCGTGCCCGACGACCCGGCGGATGAGCGGGTCAACACTCCCGGTACCGTCAGCGATGAGAACTGGAGCTACCGTACGACACCGCTACCGACCCTCCGTGACCACGATGAGCTTCGTGCCGTCCTGCGGGCGCTGCTTGACAAGCGTCGGCGCCTGGAGGCGCCGTGAACGATGATCCGCTTCTGCGGGAACTGCATATCACCCGTGCGGCTCGTGAGAAGTACGGAGTGCGCGGCTCCCTCTACGCCCTGAGCGGAGACGTGATCCTCGCGGATCTCCAGGCAACGCGTCGGCTCGCCCACGAGATGAACCGCGGGCGAGATCTGATCCATCGACCTGATACGGTCGTCCGTGCCGGCGACATCAACGCCATGGGGCTGATCGACGAAATACAGCACTACGTGATCGAGCTCTACCGGGAACAGTACGGACGCGAAGTGATTGGCGAGGCGCTGGCCGCTCTCGAGGATCGCTTTGGCGCTCGTCGCGTCGACGAGGCGATTCGCTCCTTCGCAACGCACTTCCCGCCCACGCCGGTCTACGCCGGTGAGCGGCAGATCGGCGATTTCCTCGAGACCGAGTACGAGGGGCGAACCGGTCGCGAAGTGCTTTTCGAAGAGATGCTGATGCTGCGGCTCGAGAACACCAATCCCGCCTTCGCTCCCTTTGGCGAGCTCTTTGACGATGGGCCGCTCGTTCAGACGAGCGGCTACCACGAGCTGATCGAGGCGCTAGCCGGTTTCTTCCGCGATCGGCCCGGCTTTGGCCCGGACGACCAGCCGCTGGTGGAGATGCTCGAGACGCCGGCTCGCCTCTTTCCGCACAGCCTCGAGCGCCAGCTCGGGTACATGCGCGAACGATGGGGTGGGTTACTCGGCGCCTATCTCTTTCGCCTTCTGCGCGGGCTCGATGTGCTTCAGGAGGAGTCGCGTCTCGGGTTCGACGGTCCCGGACCCACCCGGATCTACCGGTACGAGGGGGCAGATCCTGAGCGCTTCTCCCCCGACCGTGACTGGATGCCCCGCGTCGTCATCGTCGCGAAGAGCACGCTCGTCTGGCTCGACCAGCTCTCCCGCGAATACCGGCGGGAGATCACCCGGCTCGACCAGGTGCCCGGCGAAGAGCTCGACCGGCTCGCGAGCTGGGGCTTCACCGGGCTCTGGCTGATCGGCCTCTGGGAACGCAGCGCCGCCTCGCGGCGGATCAAGCAGATCATGGGAAACCCTGAGGCTGAAGCGTCGGCGTACGCTCTCTACGAGTACGAGATCGCCTCGGCGCTCGGCGGGTGGGAGGCGCTCGCGACGCTGCGCGGCCGGTGCGAGTCGCGCGGCATCAGGCTCGCGAGCGACATGGTGCCCAACCATACGGGCATTGACGGCCGATGGGTCATCGAACACCCGGACTGGTTCGTGCAGGTGCCCGATCCGCCCTTCCCCTCGTATCAGTTCTCCGGCGAGAACCTCTCCGGGGTTTCCGACGTCGGCGTCTACCTCGAAGACCACTACTACTCGCGTTCGGACGCGGCGGTCGTCTTCCGTCGCGTCGACTTCGCGACCGGTGAGACGAGGCACATCTATCACGGCAACGACGGAACCTCGATGCCGTGGAACGACACCGCCCAGCTCGATTTCCTCAAGCCCGAGGCACGCGAGGCGATCATCAACACGATCCTCCACGTCGCCCGCAACTTCCCGATCATCAGGTTCGACGCGGCGATGACGCTCGCCAAGCAGCACATACAGCGGCTCTGGTACCCCGAGCCCGGGTCCGGCGGCGACATTCCCTCGCGCGCCGAGCACGGCATGAGCGCGCAGGCGTTCGACGCCGCGATGCCGCAGGAGTTCTGGCGCGAGGTCGTCGACCGGGTCGCGGTCGAGGTTCCCGACACGCTGCTCCTCGCCGAGGCGTTCTGGATGATGGAGGGGTACTTCGTGCGGACCCTCGGCATGCACCGCGTCTACAACTCGGCCTTCATGAACATGCTCAAGGCCGAGGAGAACGCGAAGTACCGGCGCACGATCAAGAACACGCTCGAGTTCGACAAGGAAGTCCTCAGACGGTTCGTCAACTTCATGAACAATCCGGATGAGGAAACGGCCGTTGCCCAGTTCGACAAGGGAGACAAGTACATCGGCGTCTGCACGCTGATGGTGACGATGCCCGGGTTGCCGATGTTCGGGCACGGGCAGATCGAAGGGTTCACCGAGAAGTACGGAATGGAGTACCGACGCGCGTACCTCGACGAGAAGCCGGACCGCGAACTTGTTGCCCGACACGAGTCGGACATCTTTCCGCTCATGAGGCGTCGGCATCTCTTCTCAGGGGTCGAGCATTTTCTGCTCTACGACCTCGTCACCGACGGCGGGGCGGTGAGCGAGAACGTCTTTGCCTACACCAATTCGGCTGGCAACGAGTCGGCGCTCGTGCTCTACAACAATGCGTACGAACGGGCCGGGGGCTGGATCAGGGTCTCCGCGGAATACCTGGAGAAGTCGCCGGACGGGGTCAAGCGACACCGTCGAAGCGACCTTGGTAAGGCGCTTGGTCTCCGGGCTGATCACGGACGATACTGCCTGTTTCGTGATCATCGAAGCGGTCGGTGGTTCATCCGCGAGAGTCTCGAGCTCTGCGAGCGTGGGCTCTATGTCGAGCTCGGCGGGTACCAGAGCCAGGTCTTTCTCGAGTTCCGCGAGGTGCGTGACAATCAGTATGGTCACTACGCGCAGTTGTGCGACGAGCTCGGGGGGCGTGGGGTTGAGGATGTCGAAGAGGCGATCCGCGACGTTGCGCTGCGACCGTTGCTCGATCTGTACGCGGGAATCGCGAACAGCCGCACCTTCCACGAGATAGACGCGGCGATTCGCGGGCACAGCACGATGAGCGACGAGCTGATTGGGCAGATTTCCCGCAGGTACCGCTCGTTCATCCAGGTGGGATGCAACTATCAGGCGCCTTCCTCCGACGCCGCGGTGGAAGAGGCGGTCGCGTCGCTCGTCAAAGGGCTGCGCGCGGTCGAGCGACTGCCGTTCCTCCAACTCGAGACCTCCGCTGAGGCGCCCGTCACCTACCGGCTCGCCGTCGAGCGGTACCTGAGGGGGATTCGTGCACGCGCAGACCGGCGGGACGTGCTCACCGCCTGGCTTCTGCTCCGTCCGCTCGAAGCCGTCTACCCTCCGGTGGTGGGGATCTGTGAGGAGTGGGGGCTGATCGCCAGGACGGCACGGGCGTTTGGAGCGGATGTGCACGAGGCGGGGTGGGTCTACCTGCTCAAGATCGTGCTCTCCCATGGAAACTGGTGGGAGCGTTACGCGGACTCGGAGGAGCCTCTGCCCGGCCTGATGCGCGACCTGATGTCCAACGGGGACGTCACGACGTACCTGGGGCTCAACGAGTACGAGGGGGATGTCTGGTTCCGCAAGGAGCGTCTCGACGAGTTGCGATGGTGGCTCTTCGCCACGGCGCTCGTGAGCATGGACCGGGTGGCGCCCGACGACACCGCCGGACGCGTGCGGCTGATCAACGACGTGATCCGTCTCGACCGGACGGCGCTCGCGATGGAAGAGGCCCAGGCGCGCTCACGCTACCGCGTCGACGCTTTTCTCGATACGCTGGGATCGCCGCGCCGGGGAGCAGTCGATGAGTAGGGCGCCTCGTGAGCATAACGTGCCGTTCGTCGTCCGGTCCTACGAGGTTGAGCCTGACGGACGCCTGCGGCTCGTTGTCCTGTTGCGAATGCTCCAGGAAGCGGCGTGGCAGCACGCGGACCTGCTTGGGAAGGGCTTCGCCCAGCGGACCGGCGGGGCCTACTTCTGGGTGCTGTCGCGGCTGCGCTGCCGCATCAGTCGTTACCCGCGGTGGGGAGACCGGCTCACCATTCGCACCTTTCCAGTCGGAACGGAGAAACTACTCGCCATCCGCGAGTTCTCGATTCATGACGAGTCCGGAGCCGTCATTGGCCGCGCTGCGAGCGGCTGGCTTGTCGTCGACGGCGGTCGCGGTCGTCCCGTGCGTCCTGAGCCGGTGGTCGCCGACATCGTCGCCACGCCGAGCGAGTATGACGGTGACGTGGACCGTCTCGAGGCGCTTGCCACGTCGCGTTCGGTTGGTCCGTTCCCCGTACGATACCACGACATAGATCAGTACCGGCACGTGAACAACGCCTCGTACCTCGAGTGGGTGCTCGACGCGCTCGACCCACCGCAGCTCATGGGCCGGCAGGCCGAAGAGCTTGCCGTCGACTTTCTCAAGGAAGCGCTCCTTGGCGACGGATATCGCGTCAGCCTCGCCTCGGACGGCGCGACCGAACGATTCGAGGTGATCCGCACCTCGGACGATCAGGCATGCGCGCGCGGGTATCTGCGCCTTGCAGCCTCCAGCGCGGCAGCCGACTCCGTGGACGCAGCGGGCGCCGATGCCGCGGGCGTTGACCACGGCTCAGACGGCCGTTAGTATCTCCAGGCATGGGAAGGACGTGCCTCGTCACCGGCAAGTCTACTGAGCTGCTCGTCGAGGTCGCCCGGCGCACGACCGCGCGCGAGCGACGAACGCTCATCGCGCGCAGCGGCGCCCTCGAGGTTGCCGGTGTCGGCGACGAGGCGACCGTGGTACCGTGGAATCGTCGGTCCGCACTCTCTGCGCGGTCGGTCGTGCTCCACGCGCACAACCTCTATGGCCGTCTCGACGAGGCGGTGATCGTGTTCTCTCCGGTGCGGGAGAGCGTTCCGTTCCACGAGAGCTCGATCGTCAGCATCGAAAACCGTACCGACGCCGAGGTGAAGGGATACCTGTTCATGATTCGCGAGATACTCGCGCTCTTCCAGAAACAGCGGTCCGGGACCCTGGTTCTCGCGGTGCTCGAGCAGGAGAGCGAGCTGCAATCGCCTCTCGAGGCGATATCGTACGGCGGCTTCGTCTCGGGAGCCGAGGCAATGCAGCGGTACTACGCGAACGAGGCGCTCGAAGTCCGCCTCTGTTCCACGCGGTCGACAGACACCGCCGGGTACGCCGAGCATATCGTCGACGTTCTCGATGCACCCGCCTCTCGCCGACCGCGGCTCGAATGGCAGCGTTATCAGGCTCGCAGCCGGATCTTCTCCCGCGCGCGGTGAGTCCTGACAGACATTCCGCGTCGATTGACCAGCCCGGGAGCATCAAGTAGTCTGCCTGCAATGAAGCTCTGGATCCGGATACTGGTGGGCGCGGCGATAGGGCTTGCGCTCGGTCTGCTCCTGCCCGTAAGCGGCGGCGATACGGTCGTCATCATGAGGATGATCAGCGATCTCGTAATCAACGTGGGCCGCTACGTCGTCTTTCCGCTCATCTTCTTCGGCGTGATCATCGGCATGCATGAACTCCGCGAAGATCACATGACCGCCCGCGTCTGCGGTAAGGCCGCGATCGGCATCGTGGCGGTGAGTGCGGTCGTCGTTGCGGTGGCAACCGTCGTGACCCTGTTCCTCTCTCCGCGGCGAATTCCGCCGATCTTCCAGGAGTCGGACGTCCCGGGACTGCCCCCGCTTCCGGACCTGTTCGGGTCGGTCTTCCCGCGCAGCTTCTTCTCCGTCTTCGCCGGCGACGGCGGGTACCTCCTCCCCACGGTGGTCGCGGCGGTGCTCATCGGCCTCGTGCTCTTTCGTGAAGGCGCGCTCGTCGCACCGGCCGTGGATCTCGTCGACTCGCTCACACGTGTGTTCTACCGGCTGAACTCCTGGATCACCGAGGCGCTGAGTGTCGGGTTGATCGCACTCTCCGCCGCGTGGGTCCTCCAGCTGCGAACCGTCAGCGATCTGGGCCTTTTCGCGCCGTTGATATGGGTCGTCGCCGTCGTCGCCGTCTTCCTCTGTCTCATCGCTTTTCCTCTGCTCGTGTTCCTCCGCGGCGACCGATACAGCCCCTTCGCCTGGCTCTACGGGATGATAGGGCCGGCCGTCATCGCCTTCTTCTCGGGTGACTCTTACCTCACACTCGGGCCTCTCACCCGGATCTCGAAAGAGAACTACGGCATCTCCCGCGAGGCGGCCTCCCCGGTGCTCGCTTTCTCGACGCTCTTCGCCAAGCCCGGAAGCGCCATGGTCGTTTCGGCCGCGTTTATCACGGTACTCCGTTCGTACACCGCGCTCGAGATCGGGGTCGGGCAGGTGCTCTGGATCGCCGGAAGCGCCTTTGTCCTCTCGTTTCTGCTCGGCCGTGTTCCCGGCGCAACCGTAATCGTGGGGCTCTCGGTTCTCGCGCGCAGCTATGGCGAGGGGATGGAAGACATCTATCTGATACTGCTCCCGGCGCTCCCGATTCTCACCGGCATCGCGGTCGTGGTCGACACCATGACGGCAGCGGCCATCTCGTTCATCGTCGCCCAGTGGGAGCGCAAGCGCCGCATCGTGGACCCGCTCGATTTCGTGTGACCGCCCGGTCGCGCCGGTTCACTCGTCGGACGGAAACGGTTCGACGCCTTCCGGGAGCCTGGGCTCGCGTGGGCGGGCCAGTCCGGCGAACGGAGGGCGCAGTCCGAGCTCGATGCCCGCGGCAATCCGCATCTGATCGTACCACGGGAGACGGGTATCGGTGAGATCGAGCGGAGATACTCCGTAGGTTGCGAAGAGCGAGGCCTCGAGATACTCGCTCATCGCGAACCGGTAGCTGAGTACAAGCTCCGGCATGAGGAACCTCGTCCGGTCGTAGAAGAAGCTCCACATATTCGACAGATCCGGGTCTTCGTCGCCACCTGCGACGTCGCCTGCCGGGATCCGGAACACGAAAGTCGGCGACAGGGCGACCGAGAAGGCGTGCGCGTCAGCCATCCGCACCTCGTACCCGATCGGCAGCGGCAGTCGTACGCTCACTACGCGTGCCGACGCGATGCCCGGCACATCGCCCTCCGCGCCGGCAGCAGCCTCGATCTGCGACGGAACGACGTGGCCGGAGGCGTAGAGCAGGTAGTAGCGCCACCCGACCTGCACCGTCGGCGACCACGTCAGCGCACCGGAGACCGCCGTGGTTTCGAGGAGGACGATACGGGTGCCGAACCCGAGAAAGGGGTCGATCGGCATCGCCTCGCTTCCGGTCACGGCGAAGTTGTACGGGCCGTCGGGATCATCGGGTGTGGGGACGTAGCCGTTGCCGGTCCACGCCTGCGAGAATCCGAGGAGCACCGCGTCGACGCTCAGGGCCGGCACGACTCGAAGAGCGAGGACGAGTGCAAGCAGTATGGCCAGTGCGAGCCTGCGAAGGATCATCGTGACCAAATATACCACGTTTGTCGGGATTCACCCCAGGGCGGTCGCCGGGCGGATCAGAAAGCCGCGGTCTCGACCATGTAGCGGACGCTGCCGTCCGGCGAGCGTCGCTCGACGACGAAGACGACCGACGCCTCGTCGGGTCCGACGACGATCTGGGTGATGCGATAGCTCGTCACACCGTCGCGGAAGAGCGAGGGGCGCCCGATTCTCATCGTGCGGACCGTGTCGTCGGCGCGGGTTATCGTGAGGTCTATGTGGAATGCCGCCGAGACGCCGTCGCCCTCGCCCCGTCGCTGCTGGCTGAGGCGGACCTCGTATCGAGCGTCTGCGTGGAAGTCACGGAAGGCGAGGCGCTCGCGCGGCTCGTCGCCGTCAACGAGGATGTAGACGGGACGTCCGGTAGTCAGGTGATCGACGTCACGGCTCGCGATCAGCGTGCGTGCCCGGCCGAGCACCGTGTAGAGGGCGCCGCGGCCGTCCTGGCCGAGGGTGAGCGGAGCATCACTGGTGAGCCGGAATATGCCGTTGGACACGAAGACGTTCCCCGGAACGTCGACGACGTAGATCTCCGCGTAGGGATTGCCCGCCGCGCCGCCGACACCGTACTGGGCGAAGACGAACGTGTCCGCCGTGCGACTGAACCCGAGGTTCTCGAATGTCGCGATATCACCCCCGATTGCGACGCCGGTCACGACCAGGAGAAGCGCAAGGGTGAACCATCGTCTCATGGGGCCTCCCTCTTCTATGATCGAGAGGAACGGGTGCTTACTGTAGCCTTTTCGTGCTGGTATACTCGCAGGCGATGACCCTCGCAACGCGGAACGTCGTCCTTATCGCCGGTGTCGTCCTCATCTCGACAGTTCTGGCAGCCTACCTGGCCGGCGCCTACGCGCTCCTGTACGGCCCGCTGTCCGACAGGTCCTTTGTCGTCGGCGAGTACCAAAGCTGGTTCGGCGTTCGCTGGCCGGTGACCCAGGTCGGCGCGTTTCACTCGCTCGGCGCCGCCGGTGTGTTGGCGTTGATCGCGACCGTCGTCCTGGCCGTCTCGGCGCATCTTTTTCGGAGAGTCAGCGCCGCTGAGATCTACTTCGTGATGCTCTTCCTGATGTCTCTTGCCGTCGAGCTCTTCCGTCTCGGCATGCCGCTTGCGGATGCCGCGGGTCTGCCGGCCCTCGTGGGGGTTCAGCTGACACGCATCGTGCTGTTTGGTCGGCTCATGGGGGCGCTCTCACTCTTTGCCGCGGGAATCTATCTGGCGGGGGCAGACTATCCGCGCGTCGGCAGTGCGACGCTCCTGCTCGCTGCGATCTCGTTCCTCGTCGTCTATCTCGTTCCGGTCGACAGCCGCGAGACGAACGCGACCTTCCTGCACGTCGTTGGCGATCGAGCGGCTATAGACTTCCTGCTCGCGTTTCTCAGCGTTGGGGCGATCGCCAATTGTTCGATCGGATGGTTTCGCGGGCATCGCGAACGCGGCGGAGCGATCGCCCTGTCCATCTCGGCGATTGTGATAGGTAAGGACCTTGCACTGAACCTTGCTTCCCCCCTCGCGCTCGCGCTGGGCGTAGGACTCGTCGCGAGCGGCGCTGCTGCATTCGTGCTCGTGAATCGATCGAGTTACCTGTGGTATTAAAGCTACGCTGCAAGGAGTACGGTCGCCAGAAGCCCGACACCGACCGGCAGGATAATGTTATCCATGTCGTCGGTGGGAAGCGCCTCGAGAACCGTCGCCGCGACGGCAATGGTCAGCGAGACGGCTACGTCACCCGTCAGCGCCGCTGCAGCCGCAAACACGGCGAGAAGGCAGGCGAGGCTTCCCTCGAGCGTCGTTCCTCTCGTGATATGGATCGTTCCGACTGTGCGGCCCACGAGGCTTGCGATACCGTCGCCGAACGCGAGGGCGTAGATCGCGAGGAATGCCGCCGGCGCAGGATAGAGCAGGAGGGCGAGCATCGCTCCTATTCCCAACGTCACCGGGCCCACAACGAACCGGCCCTGGTCACGCGGTCGTGACGCGATCACGGTGAGAACCGACACGACCGCGACCGAACCGCCCTGGAGCCGGTAGTACTCAGCGCTCGTGTATACGAGCACACCGAGTCCGAGCATCCCGAGCGCAGGAAGGACCCCGGTGACGGTCGCGATCCCGGGAACGAGCGCAATGAGCATGTGCAGAGACTTGCGGACAAACTCGCCGCGAAGCTCCGCAGGGCTGACGAGTGCCCGTGTCGTCGTCCGCTTGATCATGGTCTCGAACGTTGGTGTGATTGCTTTACTCGACGTCACGATGTATACTCCCGGTGTCCATCGGCTGGAGCGACCAATCGCGTCGCCCAGCTCAGGGACAACTGTTGCAATATCCATGCCAACATCTGAGTTTTCTTGCCGTCCTGCTAAGCCGCTTCCTGGCATCGATTTGATGAGGTCCCATGCGTCGCGCTCACCCTCGTTACCGGGTATAGTCTGTTTTTTCATACGTTATTCTTCAAAAATCGCTATGGTCACGGCGGCGCTGTGTACCGTTCTGCTGCTGACGGCGTGTGCCGAGGTGAATCCGGCACGCCCGCCGGACCCGCCCGTGCCCGGGACTGCCCGGATCATCGACTGGTCGTTGCGTACCCTCGTCTCGGTGCTTCCCGACCGTACCCTCGCGGGTCAGCTCTTCATCGTAGGCGTCGAGAGTGAGGCGGACGGGCGCCCGCTCACGCGGCTCGACGAACGGATGCGCGTCGTGATCGCGGACGTTCAGCCGGGCGGAATGGTGCTCTTCGGCGGGAGCTTCAAAGACGTCGAACAGACACTCGCGCTGATCGGTGGGCTGCACGACGCGAGCCCGGTGCCTCCCATCGTCGCCACGGATCACGAAGGTGGGCTCGTCTCACGGTTGACGAGCTCCGGCGGTGTGCCCGCGACCCGAATCCCGCCGGCTTCGGTGGTTGGCCGCGCCGTCCGGGCGCTCGACGAGGAGGGCTTCTCCCTGGCTGAAGAGCTCGGCCGGGTGATGGGCCGGGAGCTGTGGGCGCTCGGGGTGACGATGAATCTCGCACCCGTTGCCGATGTCGACCCGGCCGGCGGGGTCGGAGCAATCGGACGGCACGGGCGGACGTTTGGTGACGATCCGGTGCACGTCGGGCGGACCGCCGCGGCCGTCGCGAAGGGGCTGCAGGAGGCGCGGGTCGCCGCCGTCGTCAAGCACTTTCCCGGCCATGGGGGGCTCACGAGCGATTCACACGACGGGTTCGCAGTACTGCCGACCTCGGCCGAAGAGCTCCGCGACCGAGAGCTGCTGGCCTTCGCGCTGGCATTCGAGGCGGAGCCCCTGGGCGTCATGACGGCGCATTTCTCCGTCCCGCGGGCGACGGGAAACGATCTCCCGGCGACCATCTCGCCCGAGGTGAAGCGGATGGTGCGTGAGGAGCTCGGCTATGACGGGCTGATCGTCACGGATGCGCTCAATATGCGTGGTCTCGCCGACATCGCGCCGGAACCCGAGCTCGTGGTGCGTGCGGTCGAAGCGGGCGCCGACGTGTTGCTCAAACCGCTCGATCCGGTTGCCGCGCGCGATGCGCTTCTCGAGGCGCGTGCAGACGGGCGTATTGCCCGCGCAACACTCGAGCAGTCGGTGCTGCGCATCTTCTCCGTCAAGGAGAAGCTTGGTATTCTCGGTCCGCGGTGGGCGATCGATACCGCGGCGGCGGCAGGCGATCTCCAGTCGGCCGTCGAGACGCTCGGGGCCCCGGAGCACAGGCTGCTCGTCGAGCGGATCATCGACCTCGCGGGAGGCTCAGATTGAGACATCAGGTTTCGCAGTGGTATCGCGACGCCAAGCTCGGGGTCCTCGTGCGCTGGGGGGTTCCTTCGGTGCCCGCCTATGCCCCGAGTGAACTCGGCGGCCCTCTGGACATCCTTCGTGATCACAATGCACGCTTCTACTTCCGCAATCATCCGGACGCACAGTGGTATCTGAACTCGCTGCGTATCAGTGCGAGTCCCGTGCGCCGCCACCACCGCAAGCACTACGGTGACTATACCGCCTACGAGCGGTTTGCCCGCCGGTTCAACGAAGAGCTGCCGCTCTGGGATCCGACGCGGTGGGCCGGGCTGTTTCGGGAAGCCGGAGCGCGGTACGTCGTGATGACGGCGAAGCACCATGACGGCTTCCTGCTCTGGCCTTCGCAGACGGCTCCTGCCTCACCCTCGTTTGTTGCGCAGCGCGATGTCGTGGGCGAGCTCGCGACCGCGGTGCGGGCCCTTGGCATGAAGTACGGCGTCTCCTACTCGGGTCTGCTCGACTGGACCGTACAGCCCCGTCCCGTCCGCGATTTTGCCGATCTGCGGCTGGCGAGGTATCCCGTCGAGTACCCCGGTTACGTTGAGGCGCATCTCACCGAGTTGATCGAGAGAACCGCCGCCGATGTGCTGCGGATCGAGGGAGGTCTGCCCGCCGGGATCGCGCGGAAGGTTCTCGTGCACGCCTACCGCGAGGCGATTCCGGACGGCGTTGTGAACGGGTGCTGGCGGCAGACCCGAGCGCTCGAGCGAGCCGTTTTCGGTTTGCCGCCGGGTCGTCGGCTCCTCTCGAGTCGGATCAGGGCCGCCACGCTTGCCGCGTCGAGCGCGGGCTGCGGTACTCACGGTGATATCGCGGTGGTGGAGTATCCGGCGCCCGTCACGAAACGCCCGCGACCGTGGGAGTATGTCCGGGGACTCGGCCGCTCTTTCGGCTTCAACGCTGCTGAGCCTTCGTCGAGTTACCTCTCCGGGGTCGAGCTGGTTCACCTTCTCGTTGACGTCGTGAGCAAGAACGGCAACCTGCTCCTGTCCGTCGCGCCGGCGGTCGATGGATCGCTCTGTCGCGAACAGCGTGAGGCCCTCGCAACGCTCGCACGATGGCTTGCCACCCACGGCGAGGCGATCTACGGGACGCGGCCGTGGCGGCACTCAGAAGGCACGACCGCGGATGGGCTTCCGGTGCGGTATACGTCGCGACCGGACGCGCTCTACGCGGTCGTTCTCGGCCGCCCGCGCATGCTGTCGATCGAGTTCCCGGATCTCGACCTGGATGGCGTACCCCGTTCCGACGCGACCAGCGATGAGGACCTGTTCGATGTCCGGGTCCTCGGTCTCGAGCGAGAGATCGACTGGCGCGAAGAGAAGAGAGGCGTCGTCGTGGACCTCCCCGGGTCGTTCGTGCCCGCCGAGGCGATCGTCGTGAGATTCGCCTGGCGCACCGCCGCCGACCGCGCCGCCTCCTCGTTCTACACGGATCTCGTCTGAGACTGTGGTATACTGCGCCTGTGAGACGATCCGCGCTCGCTCTCATCACAGCGATGCTCCTCGTGCCGGGCGTGCGCGTCGCTGCGGCGGACTCTCGCGTGTACGCGGAGACTAATATCCATCTCAGCGCCTCGCTCTTCGGGGTTTACGTCTGCGCCGAACCCCACCTCGTCTGGCGCCCCGGCCTGCTCGGTGTCGGCGCCGGCGTGAAGGGCGTCGTCGGCGCCTCGCAGTTCGATCTGCACGCGGCACCTTTTGCGAGGTTCGAGCTCGGCTGGCTCTACGCGAACGCGGGATGGACCTTCCGGCTCACGAGCCGCACCGAACGCCACCAGACAATTGCCGACGGCCTCTTCCTGGCCGCCGGTCTGGCTCCGGATTTCGTGCAGTTCGGGCACGGGCGTATCGGGCTCGATCTTGGGCTGGAGTACTACCGCCCGATTCCCGAAGATGCCGCGCATACCGCCGTTGCCGATTCGCTCATAGACGCGTGGAGCCCGCCGCCGCGGCTCGAATCGATCCTTCGCGCCATGCTGCCGGGCGGGTTGGTGAGACTCGGACTGCTCTACACGTTCTCCCTGTAACGATATACACTGAGCGAATGAACACCGGAAAGACCTTTCCCGCCGATTTTGTATGGGGCACCGCTACCGCCAGCTTCCAGGTTGAGGGTGCCGCCGCCGACGACGGACGGAAGCCATGCATCTGGGATACGTTCTGCAGAACACCCGGCAAAGTCGCCTTTGGTCACACCGGCGATGTCGCGACCGACCAGTACCATCGCTACGAGGAGGACGTCCGGCTCATGCACGAGCTCGGCGTCGGCTCGTACCGGTTCTCACTCGCCTGGCCCCGCATCTACCCGGACGGTCACGGTGCGAAGAACCCCAGGGGGTTCGACTACTACAACCGTCTCGTGGACGCGCTGCTCGCGCACGGTATCGCGCCGGCGATCACGCTCTACCACTGGGACCTGCCGCAGACGCTGCAGGATGCCGGCGGGTGGCCGGCGCGCGAGACCGCGCTGCACTTCGAGGAGTACGCGCGTGCGTGCTTCGAGGCGCTCGGAGACCGGGTGAAGAACTGGATCACCATCAACGAACCGTGGTGCGTGACGCTGCTCAGCCATCTGATGGGCGAGCACGCACCCGGGCTCCGTGACGAGCAGGCCGCCTACGCGGCTATCCATCACGTGAATCTCGCGCATGGCATCGCGCTACGCGTGTTCCGCGAGGGCGGATACGACGGACGGATAGGTACGACGCTCAACCTGAGCACTCCTCGACCCGCGACGGCGCGCGACGAGGATCGGCTCGCCGCCGACCGCGCGGCCGATCGTGACAGCAGGATGTTCCTCGATCCGCTGTTCGGCCGCCCCTATCCCGAGCGTCACCTTGCCGCGCATCCCACGCTGAAGCTGCCCGTCAGAGACGGCGACATGGAGCTCATCGCCGGGAAGATCGACTTCCTCGGCCTCAACTACTACAACGAGCGCGCGGTTCGGTTCGACGCCGACGCCCCGGAGCAGTTCGTCACCGTCACGACACATCACCCGGTGACGGCAATGGGATGGCCGATCGTGCCCGACGGGCTCTACCGGCAGCTTCACTGGGCCAACTCACAGACCGGCGGCCTCCCGCTCTACGTCACGGAGAACGGGTGCGCCTGTGATGACCGGCTCAGCAGCGACGGCACGCGCGTGCACGACACCGACCGCGTCGACTACCTGCGGTCGCACTTCCGGGTCTGTGCCCGCGCCATCGAGGACGGAGTGCCGCTCAAGGGGTACTACCTCTGGTCGCTGATCGACAACTTCGAGTGGGCGTGGGGCTATACCAGGCGCTTCGGGATCGTGTTCTGCGACTACACCGACCTGCGCCGCGTGCCGAAGGACAGCTATTACTTCTATCGCGAGGTGATCGCCGGCAATG
>SLST01000416.1 GCA_007130265.1 Spirochaetales bacterium | reverse complement strand
GGCCAACCCGTCGAGCACCAGAAAAGCTCCTACGAGCATCGTAAGGATCATTGTGATGTCGAATGATCGTCGTGCCATAGTCACCTCGCCGCCAGTGTATCACGTTCGGCGGCGAGTGCCGACATTCAGGTCTCGCGGCGGAAGAGAAAACCGAGCACCCGATCACGAGTCGACGGTCCAACGTCGGTGAACTTCACGTGGACGACTCTGCCGCCGTGGGATTCGCGAACAATGCGCCCGGCGAGATGCATCGCCTGCTGACTGTCGGGATGAAACGTCATCTCGACCGTTTCGCCGCGCTGGTACCGATCATCGGGAGCGTAGAAGCTCGCCCCTCCCCCGCCGATGTCGATGAACCGCGTAGGCTCGGGACGTTCCTGCTCTCCGGCAGGTTTGACGTACACCGGCAGGCGTACCTTTCCGCGGTAGTAGCGCCGGCGCTGCACGCGATCGATCCGTTCGGCATGCGAGAGGTCCATCTCGCCGACCGGGTTCGCGAGCACGGAAGACTCGAACCGGTACACACCGCTGCCGTTTTGGTAGACGACCTCCACGAGCGATCCGGAGGTGAGCCGAGGAGCGTCGTCGTCGGTGGAGACCCGGAAGCTCGAAGGAGTCGGGTCCATGACCCGCCCCGGTATCATGCGACTATGGCTGTCCGCGATGATCACACCGGAGCCCTGCGGAATATCGGCGCTGGAATCGGGCTCGGCCCCGGCCGGTTGGCCGGAGAACCCGAGTCGGACCCGCAGTGCACTCACCTGCCCCTCTCCAATCGCGCCGTCGGTCAAAGCCCGCTCGGCGCAGTCGCTGAAGACGGTGTGATTCTGGAGGAGCAGGTATTTGCGCTCCGGATCGCCCCAGTAGCGCAAGAGTACCTCCAGGTATTCCTCGTCGCTCCTGGACAGGGCGAGCTCCTCGAGCCGTCTGCGGTACCGCCGCTCGGAGAGCGCGATCCTGCGCCGCCGGTCCCGACGGTGAGTCGCCGCTGAGTAGGCGATCAGTAGTCCCACGAACACCACCACGATCACGACGAAGATGGTGACCTCGGCTGGAGACGGGGTGAATCCACGGATCAGATCTGATATCACATGAGCCTCTCTCCTCAAGCATGGCGATTCCCACGCTCACGACCCATAACACAAACGTGCTATGGGTCGCCCGTACCCTGCGAGAGTAGGTTGGAGGATGAACGGAACCCGGGAGGTAGTTATGCGTGGACAACGACTGATACTGACTGCAACGATTATCCTGCTCGCAGCGGCGCTAAGCTTCGCCGGCGGTCGGGCCGAGCCCGAAGAGGTGGAAGGCCGGCCGGAGGTCAGAGAGATGGAGCTTGAGGCGCGTCTGACCACGAGGCGGGTCATCGGCCAGGAGGTTCGAGATGAAGCGGGAAGGTTACTGGGATCGGTAGACGAGCTCTTTCTCGATCTCAGCGGCGGCTCGATTGCCTACTTGGTGCTTGCGCTCGGGAACGAGGAGATTCCGCAGGGCCGCTATCCAGTGCCGCTGCCGTACGTTCTTCCTGACGTCGAAGCAGAGGGGGTCGTCTTCCCGATCGCCGAGAGAGAGATCCTCGAGTGGGCCCCTCGGATGCAGGACTTTCCTGAAGAGACTCGTTCACCGGCCTGGCGTCTGGAGATAGACCAGTTCTGGCAGCGCGGCGACGCCGTCACGAGAGGGCGTCCGGTCGATCCGGGCATGCGGCCCGTCATCGACTGGCGATCTCCGAGCATGGCACGGTATTCGGAAGTGAGCGGCGCGCAGGTCAGAGCCGGCCCGGTCATGGAGACCGAGCAGCTGACCGGAATCCCCGTGACGAGCACGGCGGGTGAGAACCTGGGAACGGTCGCCGACTACACGGTCAACATCGGCACCGGACGCGTCGCGTACGCGATGGTCGCCGCCGGGGAGAACCGCATGCATCCGGTACCGCTTCCGCTTTTCGTCCGCGACGTCGCACGAAACTCGCTCGTGTTCCAGGCCTCTGCCGAGCATCTCCGCAGTGCCCCGGCGATCGAAGGCAACGGCGGTCTGGCGCATTCCGAGCTCATGAAGCTCCGGAGTCCGGACTGGGAAGACGAAACGCTCGAGTACTGGTCCGAGATCAACATACGTGCCCGTCACCGCTACGGCATGCGTATCGTACCGGGCCTCACGCTAAGACACGAGGTACTCGTCGCGCATCGCGTGGTGAACACGTTTCAGCAGGAGTTGGGGTCGGTGGATGACCTGATCATCACACGAGACGGCCAGGTCCTCTACCTCGAGATCAGCTTCGGAGGTTTCCTCGGGCTCGGCGAGAGCCGCTACGCGGTACCAGTCAGCGCGGTCGAGGCGGACCCGTTTCGCACCGCCATCATCCTCGACCTCTCACGAGAGGCGCTGGACGAGATGCCGCTCCTCGAAGCCGGCGCCCTGCCAACCGAGGACGCGGAGTGGGACGCGAGGATCCGAGCCTACTGGCGCGATCGACTCGCGGATGTTGCAGGGAAAGCCGCCCGCGACGCCTTTGAGGAGGCAGTGACCGAGCGCGGAGAGACCGGGGCGATCAGAGCCCGTGCGGCGTTCGGCACGGAGGTGACGGCGGACGGACAGTCGATCGGCGAGATCGCCGAAATGCTGGTCGACATCGAGGAACCCGCGGTTGCCTTCGTCGTGGTCGAGGTGTCCACCGATGTGCTCGCGGAGCAGCGGATGGTCCCTGTTCCGGCGTACCGCCTGGCGATCGAACCGGAAGAGGACAGGGCCCGGCTGCGGACCACGATCGAGGAGCTCGTCGACGCACCGTCCTATCCGGTGGCAGCATATCCGGCGTCGGTCGACGATCTCGCCTGGCTCGATGAGGTCAGAGCGTACTGGGCCGCGATACCGCGCCAGGACTCGTAGCGTCGCATGCGGCTTCGGATCGCGCTGTGCGGCGACCTCATGCTCGGCCGCGGGATCGACCAGATCCAGCGTTCGCACGTGAATCCTGAGCTGCGGGAGCGCTTCGTCACCGATGCCCGCGACTACATCGCGCTGGCCGAGCGCCGGGGCAACACCGAGATCCCGCGAGGCGTGGAGCCCGCCTACGTGTGGAGCGACGCGAGGGAGCGGCTCGAGAGGTTCGGACCTCAGGTTACGCTCGCGAACAACCATGTGCTCGACTCGGGCGTGGCGGGCCTGGAGGAGACATGCGCAGCCCTCGATCGCGCCCGGGTGCCGTACTGCGGCGCCGGCCGCAACGGTGAGGAGGTGAGCCGTCCGGTTGTCGTTGAGGCGTCGGCTCCCGATGCACCGCCCGACCGGCGGATCGCGGTGATCGGATGCTGTCTGGGCGACTCGGGGGTCTCCTCCGACTGGGAGGCAGGCCGAGGGCGTCAGGGAGTCCTCCTCCTGCCGGATCTGAGCGAGAACGAGATCCGCGCGATCGAACGCATCGCGCGACCGCTGCGAGATGCGGGTGCGCTCATCATCCTGTCCGTTCACTGGGGCGGGAACTGGGGGTATGACATCGCGGAGGCAAAGGTGCGTTTTGCTCGTTCGCTCGCCGACCGTGGCGTCGTAGACGTCGTTCACGGCCATTCATCCCATCATCCGCGAGGCTTCGAGGTCTACCGTGGGGTTCCGATCCTCTACGGATGCGGAGACCTCATCAACGACTACGAGGGGATAAGGGGGCACGATGAGTACGAGCCGAGCATTGCACTACTCTACCTCGTTACCCTTGAGAAGGCCGGACGGGACGCGGGCATGGAGATCGCCGCGTACGAGCGAAGGCAGTTTCGACTGGCGCGAGCTCGCGAGGACCAGGCGTCCCGGATTGCGCGGATACTCTCAGAGGAGAACCGGCATCTCGCGGGACCCCGCCTGGTGTACTCGGATGGAACGATCAAACCGACCGGGTGACGGTGAGAAGGAGATGATCATGGGATTCATGCACGCGGACAGCGAGAGATCGTTCATCTTCCCGGACCAGTACCTCGACGAGCGCTCGCTCAGACTGGAGTCCAAGCAGGGGCCGCTGCTCATCGCCTGCTGCACGAGCGGCACGTATATGGCCCAGGAGGTCGTCGAAGAGTACGAGCGAATGCTCGCGAATACGAGCGAGACCGAGCAGCTGTTGTTCCTGAAAGACGTCGACCGCGAGTTCACGGACACCGAGACACTCGTGCGGCTCGAGCATCACGTGAGAGGAGCCGACGTCTTCCTGTTTCAGTCGCTCCTCGCGCCGAGCCAGCGATACGAGGCGAACAACAACTACCTGACGCTGCTCATCGCCGCGCGGGCGTTTCGCGAGCACGGAGCTCACCGGATTACGGCGGTCCTCCCGTATCTGACCTACGCGCGCCAGGACAAGCCGACGAAGTTCCAGCGCGAACCGACGACGGCGAAACTGATGGCGGATCTCGCGCGGAGCGCAGGTATAGACCGAGTCATCGCCTGGAACCCCCATTCAACCCAGATACACGGCTTCTACGCTGATCTCCCGGTGAACATGCTCGATCCCCTGACCATGTTCAACGACGAGTTCGCCGGCTTCCGCGGAAAAGACGATGCCATCGCAGTCGCCCCGGACGCCGGCGCAACGAAGCTTATTCTGCATTTCAGCCGCGAGATGGAGCTGAACTCGGCGATCGCGAGCAAGCACCGGCCTCAAGCGGAACACGCGACCATTACCGACATCATCGGCGACTTTCGCGGCAAGAAGACGGCCATCGTGCTCGACGATATGGTGGCGAGCGCGAAGACCGTCGTCGAACTCATCAAGAAACTGGTGGAGCACAAAGGAATCGAGGAAGTCTACATGGCGGCGTCGCACAATCTCTGCCTGCCCGGCACCCGCGAGCGGCTTGAGATGCTGCACCGCGAGTACAACCTGAAGCGTCTCGTGGTCACGAACAGCATTCCCCAGACGGACGAGTTCACGAACCTGCCCTTCTTCGAGGTCCGCAGCCTTGCACCGGTCTTCTGCCACACGATCAACCGCGTGCACTACGACCGGTCGGTGAGCGAGGTGTTCCGATCGCGCTGACGGACTACTCGAGCTCGGTTATCTTCTCGTCGGTAAACAGATAGGTGCGAAGCTCCTCGTCCCATCCGGGCATGTTGCGGCGCAGCCATTCGAGGGTCATGCACGCGTGCTCGATCTCCTCGTCGCGGTTGTGTGCGAGAACGTCCTTGAGTTCGCTGTCTTCGGCGACATCGACGCGCTGATGGTACCAATCCACCGCCTCGATCTCCTCGCGGAGACTCCTCAGTGCGCGGATGACATCCTTGGTCGACTTGCTCAGCGTTTCCGGCGCTTCGTGATAGTCGGACATATTCCCTCCTGTGCTGATCGCGCTTATCTCCAGTATCGTACTTTCCCGAAGAACTCGTGCAGGCGCTCCTCCTCGTCCCGCGTGGGCGCACCTTCCGCTCCGATCGTCGGGAGCTCTCGCAGCTGCTCGAGCGGCGTGTCGATCGAGACCCGGCGCTCGTCCCACGAGATCTCCCGCACCCAGTGCGGCGAGATGAACAGCGTTCCGCCTCCAATCTCGTCTTCGGTCTCGACGCGCAGGTAGCGAACCGCCCAGGTCGTATCTTCGATCACGAAGTCGGTGATGAGACCGATCTCGTCGTCCGGCGCGCAGGCGCGATAGCCGGTGACCTCGCGGGTGCTGCGGAGGTGTGACCCATCGTCGGTTTCTGCGTCGGCCTCCGGCGGATACTCGGCCTCCAGGCCCGGCGCGGAGGCGAGCGAACCGGCTTCCACCGGGGTCAGAGCGCCGCCCCACAGCCCAGCCCCGCCCCAGTAGACGGGCACGCGATAGTAGCGAAGGAACTGCGCCTCCTTCTGTCGCGAGATCGGCTGCGCGAGGTCGGCGGTCGGCGCGTTCTTGACCTGCTT